>JABMPG010000556.1 GCA_013203855.1 bacterium | reverse complement strand
GCCCATTCCGGTCTCAAAGAACTCGTTATCGTGGGCTCCGGTGTAGGGCGGCTTGATGCCGTTCCGGAAGTTGCGGCGGAAGTTTCCATATTCGTTAAAGGGATACCAGCACCCGTCGATCCAGGCCTGCCCGAGGTCGTCGCCGGTGAGCGCAAGGCCCTTTTCTTCGAGGACTTTGAGCCAGAGAATCTGGAGGTCGAGATCGTCGTTGGGAGGGAGTTCATCCGGGATGATCTCGTTGATTTCGAGATCGATCCAGGCCTTGCACCCCTCGAATCGGGCGCCGAGAGCGCCGCCGATCGATTTTCCGATCCAGCCGCCGAGAACTTTGTCTTCGTAGTCTTTGTAACGCAGTCTCATGTAAGTCTCCGTTCCCGCAGATAGCGTTTCACACGGGTCTTTTTAGGTGTTTTGGGAGCGAGCCGCAAGGAGAAAACATAGGGGGACTTGTTTTCGTTGACAGCTTTCTCGGCATCCGACATGGTGACATCTCAGTCCACCGGACCCGGATTCGAATCCGCAAAGGAGAGAAGTTAAGATGAGCAAACGGAGATTGACCCACAAATGTGGCTGGGCTTTTTTGTGTCTATCTGTGATGTGTCTGGCGGCAGGCAATGCCATAGCGGCGGGCAAGATTACGATCCAGAAGTTTGAAATTGCGGCGGCGGATCTGAAGCCCGGGGAGGCGTTCGAGATCGCCGTGGAAGCGACGGGGAAGGGTGTGGACGTGATCAGTTATACGATCCGAACGACGCAGCCTCTGCCCCAGATTGACACGCCGCCAGCCTTTACTTTCTACAACAAGATGCGAAGTCTGGCTTATCTGGTTGAGGGAGACGACGTGTACCTCCTTGATAATGGAAAGCTCGACTTGGATCCGCGCGAGGGCGCCTATCGGATCCGCGTTTCCACTGACGGCTGGCCCGAAGGGCGCCACGACTTGATTCTTTTCGCCCAGAACCGTCCTGGCGACGCGCCGCAGGTCATGGACAAGCGCGAGTTTGCGGTGTTGGTGGAACCGGACCAGGTGCAGGTCTTCGACGCCACAAAGGTTGCCGAGACCCGGTTCCAGGCCTGTGATTCCGAGCCTGATACCGTCAATCCCGGGGAGCCGGTAACGCTCGTGATGAAAGCGACGATGGCGAATCTGATTGGCGTGGAAGTTCGACGCCAGTGGCGCGTTCTCCCCGAGGATTCACTTCCGGATTTCACCTATGATGCCGGAGAGCGCACGTCGATACTCGAAGAGGCAGGGGAGCGGCTGATTCGCAACAACGGTTCGATGGACCGCAGTCCCGAGAAGAAGGTGATGCGCCTGCGGTTCGATACGGCCGGCCTTTCGTCTGGTCTGTATTTCTTTACCGTGAGGATGCGGTCCAGCGACGTGGGACGTTCGGACGAACGGCACGTGGCCTTCAAGATTCAGTCCCCCGGAGACGTTCTGGAGGTGTCTCTTTCGGAGCCATGGTGGCTGACCGAAGGGACTCATGCGAACATCATGAGCAGGACTGACCAGGGCATGCTGCTCTATGGTGCTCTTTACAGCACGGACGAGGGCCGGACGTGGCAGACTCGCCCGAATGGTTCTCTTCCCTCCTGTCAGCAGCTTCGGGATGGCACGATCATCGGCATGAGCAATGGCAGTGAGCCGATCAAGGGGCGCGAGGGGTGGTATCGGGGCAGTGGGGGCATTTCGAAGGATGGCGGACTGACGGTCAAGTCTTTCAAGCCGGAGTTCTATGTGCCCCAGTCGAAACCGGCCATGGGCCATGCCTACCATAAGGGGCCGCTTTACATGAGGACCATCAACGAGTTGGAGAACGGGGACCTGGTGGCCTATATGGCGGGATGGTTCAAGGGTGACGACACGATCTGCCCGCACAGCGATGTGCGTCCCTATTCCCGAGCCTACGCGTGTATCTCCCAGGATGGGGGTATGACCTGGAAATTTCTCTCGAACATCGGATATGACGAGATCGGGAGTGAGGGATATAACGAAGGCTCCGTCCAGCAGATGCCGAACGGCGATCTGATCGCGGCCATGCGCACTGGGAATATGCGAGACCAGAAATGCCAGGACAACCCGATCATGATCTCTCGCAGCTCGGATGGCGGGAAGACCTGGACTGAACCGTGGCGATCGGGACTGCATGGCGCGTACCCCGACCTTGTGGTCTTGTCCGATGGGAGGATGGCATTGAGTTACGGCCGGCCCGGCGCGGCGATCGCTTTCTCGGCGGACGAGGGTCGGACCTGGGCGGATCAGACGATTGTCGACACGACTCCTTACTCGGGATACACCACGATCGTCGAACTGGACCCAGGGGTGATCCTGATGGCCTATGGGACGAAGGATCGTGTCGATCCGGAAACGAGCGAGGTAGGGGACGGGATCTACCTGAAGCAGATTGAGTACAGCCGGAAGTAGCGGATCCAGTGTTTTCCACGGGAGGAGCTGCCATGCGCACGGGTACGTCCTATATGGGGCATCACAATCCGAAACATATCGAGGCGGATATCGTCGAGATGAAGTCGCTGCAACTCGACGATGTTCTCGTTTCGGCCCAGGAGAACGATTTCGTGTGGTTTCCGGGAAAGATCCGGATGACACCGAAGATCGCGCTGGACCACGGACTGCGTCCTCTGGCGATTTTCTGGGGAGCGCTGAACCTGTTTGGAGGAGGACGTTCCAGCCAGTTTCTTCTTGAGAACCCCGAGGGTTTTCAGGTGGCCAGGGACGGAAGCCATCTGCCGGCCGGGTGTTACAACAATCCGGCCTGCGTGGGCCGGATTCAGGTGATGATCGACACGATCGTCGAGTGCGGCTTCGCGGGGTATTTTGTGGATGAGCCGTCGCCCCTGCGAAAATGTTTCTGCCCTTCCTGCCGAGCAAAGTACGAGGAGTGGCATGGGGGAGATCTGGCGGGCGCGGGCGAAGATCAGGTGGAGGCCTTTCGCCGGCGCTGCGTCTCGGATTATGTGAGGCGGATCGCGGACTACTGCAAGGCGAACCATCCCGCGCTGGAGACGATGTGTTGCCTGATGCCGGTGGATCAGTTCGTGTGGGAGGATGTGGCGAAAATCGATTCACTCGACAACTTGGGGACGGATGTTTACTGGGTGAACCGTGACAACGATGTGGAAGAGATGACACCGATCGTTCGTGACATGGCGTCGGTCTGTGAGAAGCGGAAGAAGATTCACCACGAATGGTTTCAGTGCTGGGGCGCTCAGAGAGGCAAAGAAGATCGGATTCGAGAACAGGGCCTGATTCTGGTGCGGGAGCGGCCCGATGCGGTCTATGTCTGGGCGTGGAAGGGCCAGGTTGGCACGAAGGAAACCTGCGAGGATGCGGAAGCGGCCTGGTCGCGGGCAGTGGCGGTGTTTCGGGCGGCGAAAGAGATATAGACACCAAGCAAAGTGGGAGATAAGACCATGGAACAGACGGTTTTTGGGATCATCGGCACGGGCGGTATCGCCCAATCGCAGCATCTGCCGAATGCTTCGAGGTCAAGCCGCATCCGTTTGAAAACACTATGCGACCTGCGGGAGGACGTGCTGCGGAACCTGCAGGCGAAGTATTCCGTTCCCGTAGCCACGAATGACTACCGCGAAGTTCTGGCGGACCCGGAAATCGAGTGCGTGATTGTTGCGACCAAGGAGGACGCGCAGGCGGCGTTGACGATCGAGGCGCTGCGGGCGGGCAAGCACGTTTACGTGGAGAAGCCGCTGGCGAAGGATAGCGCGGAGTGTCAGAAGGTGGTGGCGGCCGAGGAGGAGTCGGGGCATTTCGCGGCGGTGGGCTTCAATCGCCGGATGGCGCCGGCCTATCGGATGGCGCGCGAGATCGTGGCAAAGAACGGCGGCGCCTTCAACATGCACTATCGCATTGCCGACAACTACGCCTTCGGCTGGGGCAAGAACTTTCCGCCGTCCATGCGTCTCTATCACGAGGTTTGCCACATCTTCGACGTCCTGCGCTGGTTCGCGGATTCCGAGGTGAAAACCGTCTATTGTCTGGAGGCACGGCCGGACGATGAGACGATCACGCTTCAGTTTGAATCAGGAGCGATCGCCACGATTCAGGACAGCGGCTATGCCACGGCCGATCTGCCCAAGGAACGAATGGAGATCATCAGTCATCATGGGGCGGTGACGGTGGAGGAGTTTGTCGAGCTGCGGAGCTTCGGGTATCCGGACTACGAGGCGGTCTATACCTTTCCCGGCCACTCGCATCCGGACAAGGAATACACGCATAAATACCTTTTCCGGGAGGCGGGGGCGCAGGGGCTCTATGGCGTTCGGCGCAGCAAGTGGATGCTGGATTGCGCTCTGGAGAACCCGGAGTCCAGTGAGATGGATTCCGGCGAAATCGAATACTATAGGACTTTTCACAAGCCCTACGATCAGCACCGGAACTACATGGTGGATAAGGGATGGCTCGCGGCGCTGGAGAATCTGGCTGAGTCAGCGCGAACGGGCCAGCCGCCGGAGACTGCGCGAGTGCGCGATGGTCTTCAGACTTTGCGGATCTGCGAGGCGGCGATGAAAAGCCGGGAGAGCAAGCAGCCGATTGAGGTGGGCGAGTAGGGACGGGCCGAGATATTGGAGAAGTGGCGCTGCGGATATTTTGGGTTGGGCGTTCGGATTCCGGATTCAGTCGCCCTTTTGCTGGAATGTGAGTATGTCTGCGATTTTTCCTTGACAATGTTTGGAATACTTCCAATTATGAGCGCGTCCGGGCCAGCCCTTTTCTATGTGGGCCGGTGCCGTGCCATCTGAGCGCAAGGGGAGGCTTGAAATGGGAGAGAGGAATCTGGGGGCAGCGGTGATCGGGCTGAAGATGGGGAGCGGGCATCTTCGCGGGTACGCGAGCAATCCGAAGACGACAGTGGTGGCGATCTGCGATCCGGACAAGGATCTGCTGGAGCGGCGACGGGAGGAGTACGGGCCACGGATGGCGGTGACGGACTATCGGGAGTTGCTGAATGAGCCCGATATTCATATCGTTTCGGTGGCGTCACCGGATTACTTTCACGCCGAGCAGTGTGTGAGCTTTCTAAAGGCGGGCAAAGATGTTTTGTGCGAGAAGCCTCTGACTTTAGGCCTGGAGGAGGCGCTGGGGATCGTGCAGGCAGTGCGGGAGACGGGGCGGCGTTTCATGGTGGGCCAGGTGTGCCGTTACGCGCCGGGCTTCGCGCTTGCCAAGCGTCTTGTGGATCGGGGGGAAATCGGGGATCTCTACCTGGTGGAGAGCGAATATGCGCATTCCTACCGGGAGGCGCGCGGGGCGGGGGATTGGCGGGTGGATCCGCGCCGGGAGCCTTTCATCGGGGGCGGGTGTCATGCCGTGGATCTGTTGCGGTGGGTGGCGGGAGATCCGGTGGAGGCATTCGCGTATGCGAACCACAAGTGTCTGACGGATTGGCCGATGAATGACTGCACGATGGCGGTGTATCGTTTCCCGAACGAGGTGATCGGGAAGGTGATGGTATCGGTCGGGTGTGTCCGGCCCTATACGATGCGGAGTGTGTTTTATGGGACCGAGGGGACGATTGTCTGCGACAACCAGAGTTCTTCGATTCAGATGTGCAGCCGGAAGAATTTCGGCAGCGAACCGTCCTTCGCGGATTTCCCAGTCGAGATCGCCCATCATAATGTGACGGCGGAGATCGCGGAGTTCGTGGAGTGTATTTCAGGGGATAAGCCGATTCCGACGAATGAATTGGAGGGGGCTCGGACGGTCGCGGCGTGTCTTGCGGCGGTGGAGTCGGCGAGGAGCGGGAAGCCGGAGCGCGTGGCGCGGATCGAATCGGTCTGAGAAAAGAGCGAAGTTCTGGAAAAGGAGATGGCCTATGTTTGCGGGATTCTCTGAGACGGATATTACGCCTTCGCTGGGGATGGAGCAGCCGGGAAATTATCTGAAGGCTTACATTGACAGGATTCATGATCCGCTGAAAGTGCGGGCCGGCGTTTTTGACGATGGGCGGAAGGCGGTCGCTTTGGTCGGGGTCGACACGTGCGTGATTCCACGGCGCACCGTGGTGGAGGCGCGGAGGCAGATCCGGGAGCGGTGCGGGATTCCGGATCATCATGTACTGATCGGGGCTTCGCATACTCATGCGGGCGGGCCCCTTTTCGGTTTTTTCGAGGACG
>JABMPG010000555.1 GCA_013203855.1 bacterium | reverse complement strand
TGGCTGTCCTGTCCACAAGGAACATTCTCTGCAATTTATCTACCGCGTCTCTGTTCAACCACATCAGGAGGAACAATGGAAACTCATCGCAAATCCCCTCAGAAAACGGCAACTGCAGGGAACGGCGCAACCGGGGTATCCGGTACGTCACCTGCTATGACAAAGGATGAAAAACGAGGGGTATCCCTGGAAGAGGCATGGGCGGTGCACCGCAAATGCCTCATTATCGATGGTCACCAAGACACATCGGTGAGACGATTCGCCCGCAAAGAGAATCCAGAGAGCTGGATGAAGCGGGATATGTCCTACCATGCGGACATACCCCGACTGACGGAGGGGGGACAGCGCTACACCGGGCTGTTCCTGGTCGAAGATGCCACGGCCACCGATCTCTGGACCATTACTGAATTCCTCCTGGAGCAGATCGATACACATCCCGATAAGCTCATGCTGGTTCTCTCTTCCAGAGATGCGGTTCGCGCCGGAGAGACCGGCAAGGTCGGTGTTCTTCTTGAGATTGAGGGCCCCGCACGATGGCTGGATGGAAATGTCAATATCCTCCGAGTCCTGTACCGCCTCGGGGTGCGGTGTGTACATGTCACCCATGGTGAAGGGGGGAGCGAGCCCACCTTCCTGCAGGGAAGCCAAAGTGTCTTCGGCCCCTGTACTCCCCGGGACCGGGAGGCGCAGCGGAAGGACTTCGTGGGACTGACCCCCTTTGGCACGGAGGTGCTGAGGACGCAAAACGAACTGGGCATCATCGTGGATCTTTCCCATGCCAATGATAAGGCATTCTTTGATGTCATGGAGCATACAACGCAACCGCCCATCGTAAGCCACACGGCGGTCTTTTCCCTCTGCAATCACAATCGCTGTCTGACGGACGACCAGATCAAGGCGCTCGCCGCAAAGGGCGGCGTCATGGGCATTGCTGTTCTCCCCGAGTTCATCGACACCGACCCCCAAAAAGCAACCATCGATCGTATCGTGGATCATATCGTGTATGCAGCGGACCTGGTGGGCATCGACACGGTAGGCTTCGGCTCCGACTACGATGGTTTCTCATCACCTCCGATTGTGCCCGATGTATCGCAGCTTGTGCTTCTGACTCAAGCCATGCTGGCTCGCGGCTTGACCGAGGAGGAGATACGGAAATTCTGGGGGGGCAACTTTCTCCGCGTCTTCTCTCAGACAATCGACAAGCCAGCGAAATGATCACGCACAGACTGCTTGTCGCCGTGAGAGACTTCAGCCCATCACGGCAATGGTGACTGCGGGCGAGCGCCGCACATCGAAGATCGCAGCTGTCTGGGGCGGCAACACGATTACCGTCCTCCTACCATGTGGACGCTGCATCCCAGATGACCCAGTGCAGGGCCGTATCACATCGCGCCCAATCGTACGCATCCCGATCGACCGCTACCTATAGGCGTGCAAGGCAACCCGAATGGCCGGTCTGGTCCATCGCGGTCTTATCGCCAATTTCCACTCTTGCTCCCCGCTTTCCAGACCCCTACCTTGAAACCCAACAGACAGTAATATCGCGGGGTAGCTCAGAAGTAGATTTTGCCAATTTTAACATTCTACTTTCCACTATCAAATTCACTATCTACAACAACTTATAGGAAATTCCCTATGCCCCGACCCAACATCATCTTCATCTCCGCCGAACAGCAGCGCGGCGACACCATGCACTGCACCGGCGCCGATTGGATCATCACCCCGAATATCGATCGCCTCGCCGCCCGCAGCGTAATCTTCGAAAACGCCTTCTGCCCGGCGGCCACCTGCGTCTCCAGCCGCGCCGCCTTCTACACCGGCCTCTACCCGCACAACACCGGCATCCTCGGTTTCTATCGCTCCTCCGGCTCCCTCCACTGGACCAACCGCCTGGGGGAGAGCGGCTATCACTGCGTCAGCGTCGGCAAAACCCACCTGCCCGATCGCGGCTTCCACGAAAAGATCGCCGAGCAGGGCAACAAAGCCGCCATCATGGACAAAGGCGAGCCGAACGAATGGTGTCAGAAGGTCAGAGATGCTGGATACGAACCCCCTCTGGACCTCCACAACACCGATCCCAACTTCTACGACAACCTGGGCGCCGTAGTCTGGTCCCTCCCCGAAGAGCTCCACCCCGACATCTTTATCGGCGACCAGACCCTCGACTGGATCGACAGCTGGGAAGGGGAAGAGCCGTTCTATCTCCACGTCGGCTTCCTCAGCCCGCACGACCTCTACGATCCCCCGCAGCGCTTCATCGACCTCTACGACGACGACACCATCCCCATGCCCGAAGTATCACAAGAGGAGCTAGCCGGCATCCCCGATGAGCTGTTTGCCGAGCAGCGGCGCGACGAAAAAAGCCACGGCCTCACCGTGGTCAAGGCCAGCCACGCC
>JABMPG010000554.1 GCA_013203855.1 bacterium | reverse complement strand
ATGTTGGCGGCGCTGGCCGTGGTCGTGCTGCTGATCCTCGGCGTCGTTCAGTGCTGGAGGCTGGGCGACATCAGTCCGCTCTGGCCTCACCTGATATACGCCGTGTGCGCGGCGTGCCTGGCTGTCTGTCTGGGCTTGGGCTTTCTGTTGGGGTCCCTGTGGTTGGGAATCCCGCTGTGGGTCCTGGCGGCGGGGGCTTTCCTGGTGACGTTGCTCGAGTTATACAACCTGGGCGTGGATGACAATCTGCTTCTGCCCGTTTCGGGAGCGGCGGGGATGCAGGTGTTGATGTGGGTGAGTATGTGCGGGCAGTAGTCGGGAGCGGGCGCGAGGTGGAATTCGCGTTCTGCGGGGATAAGAGAAATCTCCCCGGCGAGGGCACCGGAGGGAAGTGATTTCCAAAGTGATCTGTCGGGCCTGTGGGTCTCAGGGACGGTAGATGATGCCGCGCTCCTGGAGGAGGGATTTGAGCGCGGGCACGGCGTGGTCGTGGTCTGTGGGGTTCTCGATCCACAGGACATAGGGCACGTTGGTGGTATCGTCGTCCCCGAGCCAGACGGGCAGGGCGCGATCGGGACCGATGGTGGTCTCGATGATGTCGAGGTCGGCCTGGGTGAGGTCAATGGCGGTCAGGATCAGAATGATGCCGGCGTCGAGGAGAAGGTTGGCGACCTCGGCGAGGCGACGAAGGTGCTCGACATGGTTGCCGGTTTCGCCGGGAACCTTGATGTCGGCGTCGACGCCATAGAGGATGTTTCCGATGCCGAGGAAGTAGACGATTTTGCCGTCGGCGAAAAGGCGGCTCTCAAGGGCTTTGGCCAAAGATTTTTTTCCGGCGTGCCGGTGGCCGGTCAGGATCAGGAGAGTGGGCCTCTGGTTGTATTTCTCGGCCCGTTGCTCGCGGGAGATGCGGCTGGTTTCCCACTTGTAGTTTCGCATCTGGATGTGGGAACGAAGCCAGTCCTGGGGGTCGTCGAGTCCTTCTCGGATGATGCCGCCGCCTCGGATTTCGTAGTTATCGACGATGACGAACCGGCTGGTGGCCGCAATCTCGTCGGCGAGGTCGAAGGCGATGGCCCGCTTGAGGGTGAAGACGCACTCGGCCACGTCGTGCCTTTCGATCTGCGTCTTCTGGTCGGAGGTGTCGAGGTTGGAGGCGTCAATGACGCGGATGATTTCGTGCAGTTCGCACGGGACCTTGGCGGTGCCGACCTTGATGACGTACTCCTTGCCTTGAACCATCGGTTCGCGGCCCATCCAGAAGAGGCTGACGCGCAGGCGGCTGGTGACGCGGGGCGGGTCCTGATCGGCCCGTGCGGCGATTTCGCCTCGGGTGACGTAGATTTGTTCCTCGAGAGTGACGGCGGCGACGTATCCGGAGGGCAGTTCTTCGGGCGGCTCGGTGTTGAAGGTCTCGATGGTCTGCACGCGGGACCGTTTGCCCGAAGGATAGAAGACGAGTTCGTCGCCGAGGCGCAGGTAGCCGGTTTCGATGGTCCCTGCCACGCATCGGCGTTTGTCGCCGTCCTGGCTGAACTTGTAGACGTCCTGGACGGGCATGCGGAGGGGCTTTTCTCGGGGGCGGGGTTCTTTGCGGAACTGGTCGAGGTAGTCGAGGACGGTGGCGCCTGTGTGCCAGGGCATGCGGGCGCTGGCTGTGGCTACGTTGTCTCCGGCCAGGCCGCTGATAGGAATGAAGCAGACCGGGGTGACGTCGATTTCTTTGAGGAAGTTGGTGTACTCGGTCGCGATGTCGTGGAATCGAGTTTCGTCATAGTCGACCAGGTCCATCTTGTTGACGAGGACGGCGATCTGGCTGATTCCGAGCATGGAGAGCATGTATCCGTGGCGGCGGGAGTTCTCCCGGACGCCTTCCTCTGCGTCGATCACGAGGAGGGCGGCCTCGGCGCGGGAGGCGCCGGTGACCATGTTCTTGAGGAACTCGATATGGCCCGGGGCGTCGATGATGATGTAGTCGCGTTTGTCGGTTCGGAAGAAAACGCGTGCCGAGTCGATTGTGATGCCCTGGGCCATCTCGTCCTTGAGGGCATCGATGAGAAAGGCGTACTCGAAGGGGCGTGCCGTGCGCGCGCACAGGTCGCGCACTTGCTGGAGTTTGCCCTCGGGCAGGGAGTTGGTGTCGGCCAAGAGGCGGCCGATGACGGTGCTCTTGCCGTGGTCGACGTGGCCGGCGATGACGATGTTCATCTGTTCTGCCATTACATATATCCTTCTCGCCGCAGCGTTTCGAGTCCGCCCTCGTCCTTGTCCTGGGCTCGGCCGGCGCGTTCGGCGACGTGGGCGAATTTCCCGCTCTTGAGTTCTTCGATGATCTCCTGCGGGGTGCGGGCGGGGGATTCGACGGGGAGCGTGCAGGGGTAGCAACCAAGGGAGCGGTAGCGTTTGCCTTCGCCCTGGTCGTAGTAGAGGGAGACCGTGGGGATTTTTTCGCGCTCGATGTATTCCCAGATGTTGACCTCGGTCCAGTCGAGGAGCGGATGGATGCGGACATGGGTGCCGGGGGCGAAGTCGGTCTTGTACTGGTTCCAGAATTCTGGGGGCTGATCACCCACCTCCCAATCATTCTGAATATCTCTGGGTGATAAGTAGCGTTCCTTTGAACGGCTCCCTTCTTCATCGGCCCGCACGCCGACAATTACACCGGTAAAAGGTTCATTGTTCTTGTCTAAAATATATTTTTTCTTTTTGTGGTCCATCCTATATCGAGGCCACTGACCAGAAAGAGTATGCT
>JABMPG010000553.1 GCA_013203855.1 bacterium | reverse complement strand
TCCTGCATGTGTTCGAAAGGATAGTCATCGACCTTCTGAACACACCAGTCACCTTCTCCGATCCGGTAGTGCAGGACCGCCGACCTTATCTCGTCTGGCGTGTAGGGCAGAAAGGTATAGGCGAACCAGGATTCCGGATCGATCTGCAGAACGTAGCCCGTGCCGAAGTCGTCGGCTCCCTGGGGAAGGGCAACGGTCAGTCCCGGGTCCATCGCCGACACGTCAACCAGGCTGGCAGAGGCGAAGCGGGGCGCCTTAACCGATGCGGATCTTACCGAGAAGCCGACCAGGCTCTTGGCCGGAACGGTTAGGGCGAGAAGGCCGTTCTCGATACGGGTCTCGCTCTTTTCGCCGGTCGCGCTATAGACCGTAGCCACCCGCAGCAGGCTTCCTTGGCCTGCGATCTCTTTGCCGAGAGCGACCGTGACCTCGACGGGATGGTCGTCTTCGTTCATCAGCGCTGCTGCGAAGACGCCGTTCTTGCGCGCTCCAAGCCAGTCGATCTGCATGTTGTCCACTTCGATCAGACCGCGCTTGAGCCAGATCCACATGCCGTCCTCATCGAAAAAGCGCCCCGGCTCGAACCCGTAGATCCTGTTGTCGAAATAGGCGTAAGCGTACTGGCGCACCCAGGGGAACTCGATGCGGCGGCCGGACCAGGCCCACGCCTGGGTGATGAGGAAGTCCTGGATCTTGGCCAGATAGGGCGGGATGTGGGTGTATTCGATGGCGCTCACATCCGGTCCTGCATAGGGATAGTCCGGCTTCATATAGATCGTGGAAAAGTGGTCGATGTAGTAACCGGGATAATTCGCGGCGCGGCCAATGGTTTCATGGCGAGCGACCGTCTCAAAGAAAGGATCGCCGGTGTACTCAGAGAGCCGCACCAGGTCCGGCGCGTAGCAGTTCATGGTAATGTTCGGGCTTCGGAAAATGTCCTTTTGCGAATACTGCCCGGCGTTCTCGACGTTCAGCCCGACGCGGGACAGGAGCCAGGCCGGCACGGTCTCATCCTGGATGCGATCGAAAGCGTCCGTGCGCACAAGCGGCGCGAACCGGCCATGGACATCGCCCGTGAATTGGTGTCCCAGAATCATGCGCGTATCGCCGTTCCATCCGTGAACACAGGCGCCACTGTGCCAGGGGTCGTGCAAAAAGCCCGCCTCTTTCAGCGCATCGGCCCGGATCGTGACCGAACCATCCGGAATCCGAGGCTGTACCCAGACTCCGTTGGCGATCAGGCGTCGGCCCGCTTCTTCAGCAGCATCGAGGTACTCCGGCTTGCCTGTGGTTTCGTACAGGCCTAGCAACGCCGGGATATAGGGCGCCGTGCCCATGATCTCGAATCCGACGTGAGAAATCTGCCGCGTGGGAGCGGTGCGGACAAACGCGTCGATATACGCCTCCGCGCCCTCTTCCGCTTGTGCCAGCTCCTCAGGCTCGTCGGTCATCCGGTAGCGGTAGAGATGCTCCAGAAACTCCAGGCTCACGCCGTCCGGAAAGAGAGCGTTTACCCGCCCCATCGACCAGGGAACGACTTCATCCGGAAAGCCATAGGGACGATAGCCCGGCGTGCGCCCCCGGCTCATGAGATAGAAACCCGCATAGACGCTTGAGGGAAAGCCCGACGGTCCCGTCAACGCTGAGGGCTCGGCCCCGCCCGGACCAGGATACGGCAGAACCGACCACGCCGACCGGGAGAGGCAAAAGGCCATCGTCGGGATGGCGCGTTTCGCGTACCAATCGCGATCTCCCGTGATGAGATAGTTCTGGATCAACGTCAGGGGCGAACTGTGATTGAAGGCGTTGACCGCCGGCCCCAACTCGCAATAGGCATGCGCCATGGCGCGGTCGTTCCAGCCGCTGTACTTCCAGTCGGCCATGATCAGGTCCTGCACGTTGAAGATGGCGTCCGTGAGAGAGGAATGATAGTTCCTTTTCACGTCTCGCACCGCGAGGATGTCATCGGTCACATGGCGGAACATCTCATACCATCCGCCGATCTGGAAGAGAGGATGGTAGGAGAACGTGAAAGTGTCTCCAGCGTTCAAAACCCCTTCGGGCCGTCCCGGAAGCGGCGCGAACAGCCAGGCCTGGACACCCCCCTCGGGCCCCCGAATCCCCAGGCCGTAGGCGCTGTCCATGGCGGTCGCCCAGCGGAAGGGCACGCATGAGGGATCGGGTGCGATACCGAAGGTGGCTTGGTCGTACTCCACAACGGAATCGGCAAGAGGCAGCGTCATCAGACTGCAACCGTTGGACGAGGCGTTCTCCCGGACCAGCGCGGGAACGGGCGGGACGTATCTGCCCAGGTATGGCTTTGCGCACAAGACATAGTCCACGCCGCTCAGCGGGGTCGACATCACCGGCACGCATCCGGGCACGACGGAGTACGTCGCCCGCTGCATCGACGAGACGGCCGTCACCTTCACCGCGCCCGAGACCGTCACGCTCGACGACGTCGAATACACTTTCGTGCGATGGACGCTGGACGGCGCGAACCAGACCTACGGCGTTGCCACGCTCGCCGTCACCGTTGAGCAGGACGCCACCGCGCAGGCCGTGTACGTCTCGAGCACGGCGCGGTACTACCTGCTCGACGCCTATGGCACCGTCCACCCCAGCACGCCCGACCTGCCCCAGTTCTCCGGCGGCCCGTACTGGTTCGGCTGGGACATCGCCCGCGCCCTGGCGATCGTGCCCGACGGCGAGGGCAGCGTGAAGGGCTATTACGTGCTCGACGGATGGGGCGGCGTGCACCCGGTGGGCGACGTGTCGGCCTTCGCCGGCGGCCCCTTCTGGGCGGGGTGGGACATCGCGCGGGGACTGGCCGTCGTGGCC
>JABMPG010000552.1 GCA_013203855.1 bacterium | reverse complement strand
GTCCAGGCCAGGAGATCGGCGATCTGGCCGAGCAACTCCGGAGTCTCAAAGGGGTGAAGCACTCGACCTTGTCCATGACGACCACCGGGACGGACCTGGAGTAACCCCCAGGCATCTCCAGTTTGTGGTTTGCCGTTTACCACTAACATCCGAGAGGCCGTTGCTTCCCCGAACTGAGAGATACAGGCCAAACCGCAAACACCGAACGGCAGACGACAAAACATGGACTTCCTCCTCTCACTCTCACCCGCTGCCAAACTTGGCCTGACGTTGCTGGCTATCGTGGGACTGATGCGCGCCAAAGCGCCGATGGGCGCCGCGCTTCTGGTCGGGGCCGGCCTGCTGGGGCTGCTGTTCCCGACGGGCTGGGGGCCTTTCCTGAAAGCGGTTTTCCTTGGCCTTACTTCCGAGCAGACGCTTTTTCTTGCGGTGATCGTGACGGGCCTTCTGGCTTTTTCCGGGGTACTCAACGCGACGGGTCAGATTCAACGGATCATCGCCGCCTTCACGGCGCTGGTAGGGCGGAGTCGTCTCACGCTGGTGACCTTTCCAGCGCTGATCGGGCTGTTGCCCATGCCTGGCGGAGCGATTTTTTCGGCTCCCATGGTAAGAGAAGCCGCGCGCGATACCCATCTTTCCGCAGCGCGTCTCGCCGTTGCCAACTATTGGTTCCGGCACATCTGGGAGTTCTGGTTTCCTCTGTACCCGGGCGTGATCCTGGTACTGACACTGACGGGAATGCCGACTGGACGGTTCATCCTGGCCCAGGCGCCGATGACTCTCTTCGCGCTGGTGGCGGGCTATGTGGTGATCCTGCGGACGGCCCACATGTCGGGCGAGAAGAAGAGGGATTACTCCTGGCTGACTATCCGGCGGTTTCTGGTGGAACTCATCCCGATCCTATTGGTCGTGGGCGCGGTCATCGCCTTGTCCCCGGCGGCGGAGATCCTGACGGAGCGTCTTACCGGTCCGAGAGCGCCGGATCAGGGACCTGCTCCCGGGAATATCCTCCTGCAACGCTCACCGATCCTGGCGGGGCTGATTCTGGGGATGGCCTGGCTGTTTCTCTATCGCGGTCTCACATGGAGGATCGTTCGGCAGGCGATGTTCAAGAAGAGCATCATGCAGATGCTTTTCCTGGTGGTGGGTCTTTTGGTTTTTGAATCGGTCCTTCAAAACAGCGGCGCCGTCATTGACCTGCGAAAGCAGTTCGAAACAAGCGGCGTGCCCCTGGAGGTGGTCATTTCGCTGCTTCCCTTCATTTGCGGCCTGGTCGTGGGGATCGCCTTCGGCTTTGTGGGCGCGAGTTTCCCCCTTGTGATCGCTCTCCTCTCCCATCTGCCACCGGGCGAACGTCTGCCCTATTACTGCCTGGCTTACGTGATGGGTTATATCGGGATGATGGTTTCGCCGGTGCATATTTGCCTGATCGTGACCAATGAATATTTTCAATCCCGGCTCGGGCGGGTCTATGCGTATCTTCTGCCGCTAGGAGTGGCGTGTCTGCTGTTCGGCATCTTGCTCTTCTTAGTGAACCGGGCGATCTGGTAGGATATGGAGAGCACAGTCGAGTGGGCTTTGGGACAGACAGCCCCCGGAAACGCCGATTATGAGCGCCAAGACCGCCGTCACCATGAAGTCTCCCCTCTTGGGCGCGCATATGTCGATTGCGGGAGGCGTGAATCTTGCCTTGGAGCGGGGCGACTCCATCGGATGCACCGCTATCCAGATCTTCCTCAAGAACAACAACCGGTGGGTGGGGAAAGAGATCCCGGAAGACGAGGCGAAGGCTTTTCGTGAGGCTTGGAGCGCGTCTGAGATTCAGTCCGTCTTCGCCCATGCCTGCTATCTGCTCAACCTGGCGTCGAATCAGGACGCGCTCTATGAGAAGTCGATCGCGGCGCTGGTAGATGAGGTCGAGCGGGCCGATCTGCTGAAGATTCCTTTCATCGTGCTTCATCCCGGTTCGACCGGTGAGGAAACCCAGGAGTGGGGGATCGCGCGGATCGTGGAGGCGGTAAATCAGGTCTGCAAGGAGACTTCCGGCTCGAAAGTGGCGATCTGTTTCGAGGGCACAGCGGGGCAAGGCCGCTCGATCGGCCACACGTTCGAGCATCTTGCCGCGCTTCTGGATGGCGTGAAGAAAAAGACGCGCGCCTGTATCTGCCTGGACACGTGCCATCTTTTCGCCGCAGGCTACGATCTTCGCGAGAAGAAAGCGTATCTCGACACGATGAAACGCCTCGATGAGATCGTCGGGCTCGAGCGTCTTGCGGCGATTCACCTCAATGACTCGAAGAAGGGCCTGGGCAGCCGGGTGGACCGGCACGAGCATATCGGCAAGGGCATGCTGGGGCCCGAGCCTTTCCGGAATATCCTGAGAGACCGGCGCCTGCTGCATGTTCCCAAGGTTCTCGAGACGCCGAAGGGGCCGGATCTGCGCGAAGACGTGGAGAACCTGAAGACGCTGCGGAATCTGCTGGTCTGATGGAGGCATCATGAGCGATCCTATCCTGCAAGAAACGCGTATCCTGCTGGGCATCACGGGAGGCATCTCGGCCTTCAAGAGCGCGGATCTGTGCCGCCGTTTCATCAAGGCGGGCGCGTCGGTCCGGGTGATCATGACGCGTTCGGCGGCGGAATTCATCACGCCCCTGACGATGGAGACGCTGAGCGGGCACCCCGTCTACTCCGACATGTTCGACCGTCGGCGGGGTTGGGAGATCGAGCATATCGCCTTCGCGCGATGGGGGCAGGTGCTCGTCATCGCTCCGGCGACGGCCAACATCATCGCGAAGATGGCCGCCGGACTGAGCGACGATCCGCTTTCGACGACGGTGCTGGCTTTTCGCGGTCCGATCGTGATCGCGCCCGCGATGAACACACAGATGTGGGAACATCCGCAGACGCATGAGAACGTGGCGAGGCTGCGGGAGCGCGGCGCGTGGGTGGTTCATCCCGGCTCGGGAGCGCTGGCGTGCGGAGAGATGGGCGCGGGGCGCCTGGCCGAGAACGAAGAGATTCTAACCACGGTGATGGAGGCCTTGCGCCAGGCGAAGGTGAGCGGGCAAAGTTCGGAAAGCCTGACCGGAAAGCGGGTTCTGGTTACCGCCGGGCCGACGATTGAGCCGATCGATCCGGTGAGGCACTTGTCCAACCCGTCCTCGGGCCGCATGGGGTATGCCGTGGCGAGAGAAGCGGCGAGACGAGGCGCGGAGGTCACGCTCGTGACGGGCCCGACGTCGATCCAGACGCCCGGTGAGATGACGGAAATCGTTCGGGTTCGGACGGCGTGCGAGATGAACGACGCCGTGCAGTCGCGGCTGGCGGATCAGGATATCTGCGTGTTCTGCGCGGCGGTTTCCGATTTCGCGCCCGAATCGGCCGCGGGGGCGAAGATCAAGAAAGAGTCGAGCGGGCAGAGCATCGAGTTGAAGCTTGTGCGAACGCCCGACGTCGCAAAGGAAGCCAACAAGAGCCGCCAGCCGGGCCAGTTTTTTGTGGGTTTCGCAGCCGAGACGGATAATCTTGTCAGGAACGCTCGTGAAAAGATGGAGAGCAAAGGGTTCGACGTGGTGGTGGCCAACGAGGTGTCAGAGAGCAATCCCGCCTTCGCCGCCGAAGAGAACGAAGCGATCTTGATCGGCCGCGGGGGGAATCAGGAGCAGATCGAGCGATCGGGGAAAACGGAGGTGGCGCGGAAGATCTGGGATTTTGTGGAGAGGGAGGCCGGAAGGGAGTTCTGAGTTCGGATTCAGGATTTGTATGTGGACTGAAGGGATGCTTTTGAGGGCGCTGGAGCTATCCTTCCCGTTCCTCTTCAAAGATAGAGAAGTAGTTCTTCAAGTCCAATCTGGCAGGATCGAAAATGGATTTTCAGAAGGACACGACACTGAGGGGCGCGGGAAGAAATCCCAATCTGCTTCCGTGACCGATCACTCAGCGCGCAGGCAAAACTGGCATGGACTCTCACCCGCCCATCTCTCCAAAGAACCCGGAATCCGCTCGGGGGGCCTCGCTGGGGCAGATCGCCTGGCGGCGGTTGCGGCGAAACCGGCTCGCCATGGCCGGGATGGTTTTTCTCGGAATTCTGATCGTCCTCTCGATCCTGACGCCATTCTTGACGTCGCCCCTGGTTGAAGATCCAACGGTCGTTCCTTACAACCAGCAGAACCTCCGCCTGGGACCCACGCCGCCGTCAGTCTCCCACTGGCTCGGCACCGACCAACTCGGCCGCGACGCGCTGACCCGTATTCTCTATGGCGGGCGGGTCTCGCTCCTGATCGGAATCGTGGCGACGGGCGTGTCGGTCCTGATCGGGGTTCTGTATGGCTCGATCTCCGGTTTCGCGGGAGGACGGACCGACGGTTTGCTGATGCGGCTGGTGGATATTCTGTACGCCCTGCCATTTCCGATTTTCGTCATCATCCTCATGGTCTTCTTCTGGCGGCACGTACTGCTGCTGTTTCTGGCGATCGGCGCGGTCGAATGGCTGACGATGGCGCGGATCGTGCGCGGACAGATCCTCTCGCTGAAGC
>JABMPG010000551.1 GCA_013203855.1 bacterium | reverse complement strand
TCGACAACCTGGTGCAGATCGCCCACAACTGCCGCATCGGCCGGTCCTGCGGTCTGGCCGCCCAGGTAGGCGTGGCCGGATCGACGACCGTAGGAGATGGCTGCATGTTTTGGGGACAGGTCGGGGTGAAGGACAACCTGACGATTGGCAACCGCGTCGAGCTCATGGGACAGTGCGCGCCCACCGGCAATATCCCGGACGGCCAAGCCCTCGTCGGCTCGCCCGCCCTCCCGATTATCGAACAGGCCCGGATCTTCGCAGCCCAGCGCCGCCTGCCGGACCTCCTCAAGAGGTTGCGAGCCGTAGAAAAGAAGGTCGAAAAGGAATAAACAGATAAGACTGCTCGGCTCTCGCGGCGCCAAACTGGACCAGGGCATCGCCCTGGGAAAAACATCCCCCTTTACCCGCCAAGCCCTGCAAGGGCGCACCAGCCTCCAAAAGGGCCAAACACCAAGGAACCGATTTATCGGTTCGATAGCGAACCCCAAAGCATGCCCTGAGCAATCCCACCAGAAAAACACCTGACCTGCCTATGGCGTACGCAAACCACGCTTGCGCTTTCAGGAGGGCAACCATGCTGCACGCGGAAAGGCTGAAGCATGGGCTTGAACTGTCCAGAAAAACCGCCCCAATGCCAACTCATCCCGCGCGCGCCGCGAGAATCTTTCTATAGACCGCTTCCGTCTTCTCGGCCAACTGCCGGGGGGTGAATTCCTTGAGAACCATCGCGCGGCCCGCTTCGCCGAACCGACGGCGCAGGCCGGAGTCGATGATAAGATTGCGCAGGGCCTCGGCAAGAGCCTGCGCATCGCCCGGCGCAACCAGGAATCCGGTCTGGCCATCGCGGACCGACTCGCACACGCCCCCCACATCGGTCGCCACGGCGGGAAGATTCATCAGAAAACCCTCGAGAATGCTGGTGCCCAAAGATTCCCCGGCCGTCGGAGAGAGAACGAAAATATCCGAAGCGGCAAGAAGCCGCGGCACATCCCCGCGAAAACCGGCAAGAATGATCCGATCTCCGAGCCCGTGGGAAGCGATGCGGGCCTCGATGTCGGAGCGGGAACGTCCGGTCCCGGCGAATAGAAACTTGAGAGTCGGGAAGTCGGGACAAAGCATCGCGGCAGCATCCACGAGATGCACGTGGCCCTTCTCAGGGGCAAGGCGGGCGACCTTGACAACCACAACGTCGTCCGGCGAAATGCCCAGTTCCTCTCGAACTCCGGCGGGATCGATGGCCGGGTCGAAGCGTTCAGGGTCCGGCGCGCTATAGATCGGCGTGATATCGTCCGGCTTCATGAGGCCCTGGCTCTCGAGATAGACGTTGACCTGCGGCGAAACGGTGATGACATGGTCAACGCATTTCCTGTAAAGCCAGCGATTCGCCAGACTCCCTTTGATGGGGAAAATATTGTGGCGCGTGCGGACCAGGGGCAAGCGGGGGGTGAAGGCGCGCGCCGCGAACGCCGTGACCCAGGTATCCTGGGAGCCGTGGCTGTGAAGGATGTCGAATTTCTCGCGGCGAAAAAGGTCACGTAGGGCGCAAATATCCCGCCGCATGGAGAGCGGGTGGAAACCGCGCCGGAGCTCGAGATCGGCGAAAGCGGGAAGTCCAACCGCTCGGGCGCGCCGGACAAGCTCGCAATCGCGGGGGCCGGCGACCCACACCTCGTGGCCAATCCTACGCAGCTCGACCGATTTTGTCAGGACGCGATTCGGCTGGCCGCCCCAAGCGTTGTGCATGTTGATGTGGAAGATTTTCATCAGCGGCGCGATGCGAAAAGTCGAATTCTATGGAGTGAGATCGGTGCGGTTATCGAAATTATTGATATCGTCGATGCCCAGTCCGCCCTCGTTGGAGGCAGGCGGATCAGGAAGACCGTCGGGACCGAGGGTGAAAACCTGGAAAGTACTGGGATTGTAGAATTCCTCCAGGAAAGGCGAATCGTCCGGCGGATGCGTAGCGTTAAAATCGGCGTACTCCGAACTGCGGACGTAGTAATAAGGCCGTCCCCACGGATCGAGAAGGTTGATCTCAGGAAGACCGAGCGAAGCCGTCACAGGATCTCCGTTAACGTCCCCAAGTTGATCGGTCTGCACGTCGAGATACGGCCCCATCCACCGGGGACTGGCCAAGGCGTCTGCATTTCCGCTGAAACTGCGCAGCAGGCAAAGCATGAGATAGCCGCTGCCAGCGGTAGTTCCCGTGCTGCTCAGGACCGGGTCGTAGTCGTTCGTTCCGAAGGCAGTTGGATTGCCGGAGGAACTGAGCGGGTACTCGCCAAGGTCCACCTGGTAGCGAGTGGCAGCGAATTCAATCTGCTGAATATCGCTGCGGGCCACAGCAAAGCGCGCGCGCTCCACATGGCCGGAATAGACCGTCACGCCAATGGACGCCAAGATCGACATGATCAGGATAACAATCGTGAGCTCGACGATGGTGACGCCGCTGTGGGACCGGGATTTCATAAACTTCCGTTCCTTTTCCGGGTCGATCTAGCGGAAGGCGTTATAGCTGGACACGGTAAACACCGCGCCAAATTCGTAGATAATGTCATCAGTATCCGCATCCGTATTGTGGAATTCGGTGAGGCCGTCGGGACCGTAACTGACGATCGCGTACTTGGCGAACCGGTCGTCCTGAGTGGTGAGCTGCCCGTCGGAGAAGTTGCCCCAGGTTCCCGCGTTATCGCCCACGGGCACATCGCGCGTCAGACCGTCCGTGCCGATCACTCCCAGGGGCGAATAAAAACGATAGGGCACGCCCCACGGGTCGAGGGGAAAGTCATACTGAACGGCGGGCGTTTCGCTCTGGATGATGTTCTGCTGAAGCTCTCGCTCGAAGGCAACGCGGCGGGGATTCAGAAAAGGCCCGGCCCAGTTCTCGAAAAGATCGCGCATCTCAACATAGTGATCGGAGTTCGGGCTGTTGCGATCCTGGAGAAGAGCCTGGTTGGCGACCTGAGCCAGCAGCGGCCGGTTGGCGTAGATCATGCCCAGATCCTGAAATTCATTCTCCATGTCATCGCTGCGAGGATTCAAAGGACTGGAAGTGTCCGGATCGTAGGGCAAATTGTCCAGCATCTGAAGCGGCACATAGACCTGATGGATGGAAGCGACCGCTTCTTCGGCGTGAGCCAGGGTCTTGGTCTCTTCCCGGGCGACCGAAATCTTCGCCTGTTCGGCTTTGTTAACGTAGACCGGCACAGCGATGGTGGCCAGAAGGCTGATGATGACGACGACGACGAGCAGCTCAGTCAGCGTGACAGCGCGCCTTACCATGGATTGTGAATCGATATGCATTTCGTTCCTCCCGTTTATCAGGCCGCTGGGCCCGGGTCCGTCAAAGACTCGCCTAGAACTCGAAGGGACGCACAATGTCGTCGCCTTCGCCAAATTGACTGCCCGGCTGGCCATCCCCCGGCAATCCGTCGGGCCCGACGCTCAGCACGGTCGGCCGATCGAAAACCTCGGTGTCCCACGTATCGGTATACCATGTAACCTGAGTAACAATATCCCCTTCCGGCTCACGGAGCAGGCCGGTACGAAAGAACATGAGATAGTCATTGCCCCAGGGGTCCGTGGGAATATCGTGCAGGTGAGGCGGGTTGCTCGTCCGATCATGGAGAGCCGGCGACTCGTCGCGCTGAATCGTGAGATACGGCCCCTGCCAGATATAGGCCGTTTCCGGTGCGAGACTGGCGTAGACGGCATCGGCGCGCGCCGTATCGAGGAGATCATTGGTATTCGGATTGATGAAAAGCCGAGAGGGCGTGTCGTAGAACACGGTGTTTGCTATCTCATCGGCGATCCCATCCCGCTGGTCATTGGCGTCGCCGAGAGCATATCCATCTCCGCCGGGAATGTCGTCGAGAGCATACATGCGCAGGTAGTAGTTCATCTGAATCGCAGCCCGGCGCTGGGCCTCGGCAATCTCTTCCAGATCCCGCTCGGCAGCGGCGATCTTGGCTTCCTTCACCCGGTTAACAAGCGTCGGAATGAGAATCACCGCCAGAACGCCAATAATCATGACGGCGATGAGGATTTCAACAATGCTGAACCCGGCGCGGGAAAAGGGCTGGCGGTCGTGTTGGCGCGGTCGCTCCATAAGGGCTCCTTAAAGTCTCCAGGCGATGTCATCGCCGGTTCCCAGGGTGCCGGTTGCGTTCAGGAACCGGGGTAGATAATCCGCGGAACTCGTGACCTCATTGAGGTCGCCCGGGTTGCCGTTCGGCCCCATGCTGAAGATCGCGGGTTGTCCATAATAATTGGTTTCGGACCCGCCAGCGGCATACAATGTTTCCACAGCCACAAAGAACAAGTAGGGGTTGCCCCAGGGATCCAGCGGATACAAGTCCTCGTCCTCATCCGTGTTGCCGCTGTACACAACGATGGGCCCAACAGTCACTGGAGGAGTGAAGTCGATATCCGTGGTCGTCTCGGTGATGATTTCAGGACGCAGCTGACTCAGTTCGGACATTTTGACGACGTTGAGGTAACTCGCGTAGGGACCCGCCCACGTCTGACTGAGAGCGGCCCGCTGCCCATCCGTCAGAGCAATATCCAGCGTTCCGTTGGCCATATACCTCGCGTAAGGAACGACTTCGGCCCGACTGCCAGGATTGTTCGCGTCATAGCGGCTGGTGTTGTTCAGGTCCTGAAGGCGGAAATAAAAGTCGTTTTCCGCGTAAGAGATAGAGATCACTTTGGCCAGATTCGACATCTCGTCCAGAGCCGCCTTCCCCTTTGAGGAGGCGACCCGCTCCCTCAACATCGGAATAAGGATCATGGCCAGGATAGTGATGATAGTGGCAACGGCTATGATCTCCACCGCCGAGAAACCACGGCGTGATCCGGAGGGGCGCGAGCCGATTATGGAGGTCATCG
>JABMPG010000550.1 GCA_013203855.1 bacterium | reverse complement strand
TTGAGTTCAAGAAGGACATCGGACACGGAAGAGGTGGTTGTGTCCATGAGAATGGTAAGGTCGGAATACCAGTCGTCGTGAATGTGGGATTCGACGTGGGGCAGGATGTAGAGGATGGCGAAGGCAATGACGGTGGACAGGAGTCCGGTTCCGATGGCGCCGGCTCCGAAGGTGAGCCCGAGAACGGTCGCGAACCAGAGTGTGGCGGCGGTTGTCACGCCTCGGACAAGATGAGTGGTCTGGCGGACGATGACACCGGCGCCGAGGAATCCCATGCCTGCCAGTGCCCCGGCTGCAAGGCGGGCCGGGTCGGGATGCCATGCGGTCGAGTTTCCGGTCAGGTTCAGGCTGTGCAGGTAGAAGGAGTCGGAGAGAATCATGCCGACGCATGCGGCGAGGCAGACGAGGAGAGTCGTTCGCAGGCCGGCGGCCCGGCCGTGTCTTTCCCTCTCGACTCCGAGGACGAAGCCCGCGAATAGGGAAAGGCCGATCCGGACCAAATACTCGGGGCGCAGGTCGACAACGGAGGCCTGCCACCATCCTGAGAGTTCGAGCCACCAGGGCTCAAGAATCTGCCACCACATGGGTTTCCTCCCGGTTCGTTCTCTGAGACGACGTCAGACATCGAAGAATATAGCGAAATAACGAATATTCCGACAGTCCATTTGCTGACGGAGAACGACCTTGCTTCTGCGATGGTTCAGAATTCCGCCGATTGTCTTCGATCAGCGATAGGTTTCCCAGAGTTCGACGCCCGCTTCGTAGGATGGGGGGCCGAAGACGAGCTCGATGCCGTCGCCTGTCTCGAGGTTGCGGGTGTATTGCTTGTCGAGAGGATTGTTCCAGTGCTCGTGGACGCCGAGGCTGACGAAAGGGGTTCCGTCGTTTTCAGGGTCGTAGGTGGTTGCGGAGGGGGGATCGTCGGCAAGGGCGGCTTCATGGAGGTAGTCGTCGATGGCGCCGTCGCCGACCAGTCCATTGGCGCCCATATCCTCGCCGAATTCGGCCCGCAAGAGATCCACGCCGACCGAGTCGATGGCAACGGGATCCTGGGACATGAGGATGCAAGAGGGATAGTCGTTGTTGAAGGGCGTGTTCTGCCATTTGACCGGGGGAGACTGGGTTCCGTGCCAGGCAAAGCCCCAGAGGCCGTCGAGAATATAGAGAACGGTCTTGCCGCCGAGGTCGGCATGTCCCATGAGATCGGTGATAACTCGGTAGTGGCCGTACTCGGGGGTGGCGGACTGGCTAGGCAGAAGACTGTGCTGGCCGGCGTCGGGATTTTCGCAGAACATGCCGTACCAGTTTTTCCCGCAGAGGGTGGCCCCGGCCCCACTGTGGCCCTTCATAGCGCCGAGATTGATGACATAGTCAGCTTCGACGAATGCCATGGGCACGCGGTCGGCAGGAATAGTGTTTCCGGACTTGTCTTTCCCGCTATAGATGATGCGGGCCTGGGGGGAGGGGACGACAAGGACACGGCCTTCGGTGCCGGGGGCGGGTTGACCCGGGGCGTCCTGCCCGTCCGTGTAGTTCTTCTCCATGTAGATGACATTGGGGAACAGGGCGTGGCAGCGGGTGTAGACCTTGTCGGAGATGAAGCGGGTGGAGTCGCAGACGGTGATGTTCTCCTCGGGAATGCCGGCCTCCCAGACAAGTTGTTTGAGGAGGGCGACGAGAACCTGGGGCGTGTACCCGCCAAAGTGGGGATGATAGTTGCCATCGCCGTAGTAGTATTCGAGATGGCATCTCTGATCGACGGAATTGGGCTTGATGGCGATCTTTTCGTTCGATCCGTAGCCAGTGTTTCCCTTGCCGCGATTCTCGTTGAAGGATCGAAAGAGGCGATCCCAGGCGCCTGTGACGGTTCGGGTTCCGGTGAGGTGGCGGACAGTGTTGGACATCATCTGGTCGACGGCGGCCTGATTGGTGTGCTGGTCGTCCCAGTGGAAGACGGTCGTGGCGGGGGTGAAAACATCGAGGGAAGGATCCCAGTCCGTCGCGTCGGGATTCTGGTCCCAGGCCACGCGGCCAGGGAAGATGCCTTTGGCGGTCCCCATGGGGGTGTTGGGCGCGTCGATGGGGACGAAGGCTTCGGCCGTGCCGCGTTGGGCCTGGAGGTTGAAGACGACTCCGGCGCAGACAAGGGCGACGATGAGGCTGGCGGCGGCGAGGGCGTATCGGGCGCGGCGGAGATTTCGTCCGACGTTCTTGAAAAAGACGAGCATTCCAGCGAGGCCCACGAGATAGGTGACGAAACTGGCTGCGAGGGGGAAGGCGGCCTGCAGGCAGGGATAGGCCGCCCGGCTGGGCTTGGGGATGACGCGGACGAGGAACCAGAGAAGGGCCAGCAGACCCGCGAACGGGTAGAGCAAGCGGGGGTATTTCCATTGACTGGGGGAAGTGGGCGATTTCTCGCCGATGATCCGGCCCGTGCGGGGGCAGACCCCAGGCTCGTGTTCCGAATTCCTGCTTGCGTTCATCTTGCCGTCCTCATTGCTCGATTCTGGTTGCTCGCGGTCCCATGTCACAGACCATAGTGATTGTATAGCGGGAGAGGCAGGGGAGTCAAAAGCAAAAGGAGGATGTGTCAACGCCCATTAGGAATGTCCCCTTGTTTTTGTGTTTTGGGTTGACAGAGGAAGAGGTCAGAAATCAGAGTTGGACAGGGGGCGAAATCTCTGGGAAAGGCGCTTCGGCGAACCGCAACTCAAATGAGAGATTTCATCTGTGTCTTTCTTTTCGTGGTTCTGGCCTTGGGCTGTGGCCGCAGGGAGCAGGAATCGGCCGGTGAGACGGCTCCGCCATCCCGCCTGCCGGTGTCCGGCAGTGTTGACGTGAGGCTTTCCGAGGAGGAGAAGATCGAGGCTCTGATTCGGGCACTGGGGGATCTTCCAGGCGCGATTTTCGTCCGGAACGGACAGGAGCACACGGCGGTCGAGGCGATGCAGCACCTCAGGGACAAATGGGCGTGGAAGAAGTCGGAGATTCACTCCGCCGAGGATTTCATCCGTGTGACCG
>JABMPG010000063.1 GCA_013203855.1 bacterium | reverse complement strand
TACAAGGCCTTCCGCCGCGACTTGGTCCAGTCGCTCTCGCTGAAATGCCAACGCTTCGAATTCTGCCCCGAGATCACCGCCAAGCTCCTGCGCCAGGGCGAGAACATCATCGAAGTCCCCGTCACCTACACCGCCCGCACCTTCGAAGAAGGCAAAAAAATAGGCTGGAGAGACTTCTTTGTCGCCACTTGGACCCTCCTCAAGTACCGGTTTGTGAGGTGAAGAGACGACCGTTTCGCCCGACTTGAATCCGATGTCACACCACGGACCTCGACAAGATGTATTCTCCGAAAAACGGCGTTCCGGGGGCGACAATCTGAAAGAGGTCGGTTCTCTCCGAATCCCTTTTCTCTGGCGAGGGGACAGGCTTCGGCGTAGAGTCGGACTATTCGGTTTTCCTGTTTCACCACGCCCGGCCCGGACGCCGCGCGTTCCGTTCACGAGGAGGAACAAAACATGCAAAGTCCGCGTATTATCCTCATCCTGATGGCGATTCTCCCAGGGGGCGTGTTGTTCCTCGCGCTGGCTCAGGACGATCCTTTTGAGGCTATGGAAAAGCGGTTCGAGGAGATGGCCAACAAGCAGGAAGAGGCCTTCGACCAAACGGCGGCCGAGATGGAATTTGCTTGGGATCAGATGGAGAAAGAGCAGGAGGAGGCTTGGGACAAGATGGTCGAACAGGTCGAGAACATGTGGCGCGACCGCGTCGTGCCGACGGACAAGGTCTGGGTAGACTATACGCCGGAGTACGACCGCCGCAGCCGGGTTGACTTTGAGGAAGGCCAGATCCAGGTGGAGGTTCTCGTGCCGGTCGACGTGGAAGATCCCAGGCGGACGGGCCAAGAGATGATCGCGGAGCAGTTTGCGCAGACCTATAGGGAAGAAGACCCGGAAACCGGCGAGAGCATTTTGGCCGACCAGATCGAGACGACGGGCGGTCTGTCCTTGAACGAGCAGATTCTTGCACACTTCATCCAGGAGGAGGTTGTGCCAAAGGCCGAAGTGGCTCCTGAGATCGTCCTGAGCGGCGACGGAACCCGCCGGTTCAAGGTCCAGGCCACTGTCTCCCTGGTGCCAGAACACCTGCGGGTCCGCGCGGCCCATTACCGCAAGGAGGTGATTAAGAATGCCGAGGAGATGGGTGTGCTTCCCGAACTGGTTTTCGCGATCATCCACACCGAATCGGCCTTCAACCCCAAGGCCCACTCCGGCGCTGGAGCCTATGGCCTGATGCAGCTCATCCCCCGTTACGGCGCTCGGGACGCTTACCGGTTCCTCCATGACAAGGACGCAGTCATCAAGCCGGATTCGCTCTACGATCCGGCGACCAATATCCGCCTCGGAACCGCTTATGTCCATCTGCTGGCCAATCGCTACATGAAGGACATCGAAGATCCGACCAAGAAGGAGTATCTTGTCGTCTGCGGCTATAACTGGGGTCCGCCCGCCGTCCGGAAGGCCCTCAGGGATCATCCCGTGGACCGCATGTCGAGCGACCAGCTCTACCAAGTCCTCCAGAAGTCCGTGCCGAAAGAGACCGGCAACTATCTTGAAAGAGTCACGGCCCGAAAGCCCATGTATCTGCCGATGGTGATTGAGCCGTAGGAAGAGTCTGGAATTCCGAGTTCAGAACCCGTTTTTTGAAGTACTGGAGCCATGCTTCAGCCTTTTCTGGGGAAAGTATGCTTCCCGTCCCCGAGTCATCTGCTTGCCGGTTCCTTCCTCAATCGCTACTGGCTCATCTTGACGATCTCGCCCAGAATCAGAATATCGTTCACGTAGAAATCGCTCCGCCCGTAGAGCTCCGGCCGTTTCGCAATCTCGCCCGCCATGCCCCCGAGTTCGGCGGCCTTGTCGAGCGTTTCGGCGGAGATTTCGACGCGCATGGTGTGCTCGGCATCGGGCAGGTCCAAGCCAATCCAGATGGGCCTGATCCGGTAGAGAAAAGAGTAGAAATCGAAAAGGGCCAGCGGGATCGGCACCCCGCCATCGAGGACTGCTGTCGCCTTCCCGGTGTCGGGTCCCGCCATGGAATAGAGTCCGCCGCGCCGTCCCTTGAAGCGGAATTCGAGGGTTTCACCTGGTCCCGCCTTCCACATGGGCGTGACAAACTTGGTGTAGTTCATGAACTCCTCGCCTACGCTTTCCGCGGAGAATGAAACCGTCTGCCAGCCACCGCTGTGGACCACGTCGCTGAGGGGAATCCGTTTGGCGTTTTCCCAGTTGCCCAGATCGAGAGGCGCGGGGATGGCTTGGTTGCGAGGGGTGTTTTCCTGCTTCAGCATTTCTTCGATTCCGCGCGCGACGGCGTCGCGATAGAGTTCCTGGCCGGGCATGTGGGGATGAACGCCGTCGATGCTGAAGGCGATGGGCGCGGCGGGGGGCGGCGGTCCAGTCATGATCATCTCGCCCTTCTGAATCTTCTCGACCGCCACCAAGCCCATGTGGATGGACGGAATCCCGTAGTAGTCGGCGACCTCTTCCATGATGCGGACCACGGGCGGGAACTGACCCTTTTCGAGATCGGGAAGGTGACCGGCGTAGAAGG
>JABMPG010000549.1 GCA_013203855.1 bacterium | reverse complement strand
CCGCTATTCCTTCGCAAGCGCCCCGAGTTCCAGACCGATCCTTTCCTCTCAAGCACGCGCGTCCTCTACTCGATTCATAACCTGGGATACCCCGGCAGGTTCGGCAAGGGCGTAATCCCCTTCCTCGGCCTGCCCCCGGAAGAGGACAATATGGAACGCCTCGAGTTCTGGGGCGGCATCAGTTTCATGAAAAGCGGACTGCTCTATGCCCACCGGACCAGCACGGTCAGCCAGACCTACGCGCGGGAAATCCTGACGCGGGACTATGGCTGCGGGCTCGAGGGATACATGCTGCGCCTGGGGCGGCATCCCGTCGGCATTCTGAACGGGGTCGATTACTCCCAATGGGACCCGCGCCGGGATCCGCATATCGCGAAAAACTACTGGACCGATTCCCTCGAAGCGAAACAGATCTGCAAGGCCGATCTTCTCAAAACACTGCGCTGGACCGAAGATACAGAGATCCCACTGATCGGCATGGTGGCCCGGCTCGATCCGCAGAAGGGCATCGATCTGGTGATAGAAGCCCTGCCCGAAATCCTCGGGAAAACAAAGGCCCGGTTTGTCATCCTGGGAGACGGAAATCCGCACTACGAACAGATGCTCCAGGAACTCCAGCGTCGCTTCCCGCGTCAGATGCGCTCCCGCCTGGTCTTCGACATCGATCTAGCACACGCGATAGAAGCCGGATCGGATGCTTTTCTGATGCCCTCACGCTACGAGCCCTGCGGCCTGAATCAAATGTTCAGCCTGCGGTACGGGACCGTGCCGATCGTGCGAAGGACAGGCGGACTGGCCGACACGGTCTGGGAAGGCGATCCGCGGCGGATGCCCAACACCCACGGGACAGGCTTCGTGTTTCAGGAGTACAGCATCCCGGCGCTTGTCGGAAAAGTGGTCGAAGCCATCGACGTATACCGGAAGCAACCACGAGTCTGGCAACGTCTCATGGAAAACGGAATGGCCCAGGATTTCTCCTGGCAACGTTCCGCCAAAGAGTATGAACGGCTCTACGATGAGATGATTTCGACCTGACCGGGATCAGCCTGCGATGCCGCTCTCCCGCCGCGCTTTCGCCAGAGCCCTGCCCATCTCGTCCTCCTGATCGTCCATGGAACGAACAAGATGGAACTGAGTCCGACAGCGGTCGAGATTGTGTCCTTCGCGGTGGATCTTGAAATAGGTGTCGCCCTGGAGGAAATCGGTCAGGAATCGAGTCCCGATAATCAAAGTGATGAGCTTGCCGGAAAACGGCAGGTAGTCGATTTCGGTGTCGGTGAGAAAATCGCCCGCCGCGCTCAGATAGCCTCCCAGCAGCGCCTTGAACATGGGCATCTCCATTCGCACCTTCGAAAGGTCCCTCTCATCTTCCTCAGTCGGGCTGGTCGTGGTCCGGACCATGTCGCCGAAGTCGAAGTGAATCAGCCCCGGCATGACCGTATCGAGATCGATCACGCACGCGCCTTCCGATGTCGCGTCGTCCAGCATCACGTTGTTGAACTTGCAGTCGTTGTGAGTGATCCGCTCGGGAATACTGCCGGCCTTCAGCAGATCGGGCAGAACACTGAACATCTCCCGGTTCTCGAGCAGGAAGCCAATCTCCGGCTTGGCATCCTTTGCGCGATTGCAGGAATCTTTCTCCAGTACCTCCAGGAAAGTCTGGAAACGTTTGGGGCCATTGTGAAAATCGGGGATCGTTTCGTGCAGGCGCGGATCGGAAAGATCGGCGACAGCGCGCTGGAATTTGCCGAAAGCCCGGGCCGCCTCGAAAGCCTGGGTCGGAACCTGCACCCTATCGTAGGTATGCGCGCCTTCGATGAAAACGTAAGTCCGCCAACAACCGGTCTCGTGCTCCAAAAGAACATCGCCCTCCTGGGTAGGAATGAGGGTCAGAACGTGGCGCTGCTGATCCGTGTCCCCCTCGCCCAAAAGCCGCGCGTCAATATGCTCGGTCACGCGCTGAATGTTTTCCATCAGCGCGCGCGGACTCTTGAAAATATTGTGATTGATACGCTGGTGCAAGCAACGGTACCGCCTGCCGTGGTCGTTGTAGAGCGCGGCAAAAGTGTCGTTGATGTGGCCGCTGCCGTAAGGCTCAGCCTGAATGAATTCGCCTTCCACTCGGAAAAGCCGGGAGATCTCCGCGACATGTCTATGATCCATTGCGTCTCTGTCTCAAAAGGGATAGGCCGCACTGAAAAGTCCGACCAGGAATTCTCTCCTAACCGAACTCCTGCCAGACATTAGCCCTTGGAAGAGTCGGTGTAAACCCGAAAATGTGAGAGATGAGCCCGCGGCCAGGAACCCAACCTCAATACTTCGCCAGTCTCTACCCTTCCCGAAAACGTGTCGACCGCCCGCCAATTCGACGCACTGGCTTCACCGCCACGTAGCAGATCAGGCCAAACGCCACGAAAACACGTACCGGTTCAATGACCAAGCCGTGGGTT
>JABMPG010000062.1 GCA_013203855.1 bacterium | reverse complement strand
GGTCTGGCCGGTGGCGCTCCAGAAGGCGCGGGGGGCTCGGCCCGAGGGCTGGGCGTAGGCGGCATCGTCCTGGGGGATGGGGAGGCCGTTCACGATTTCGTCCACGCGGACGGAGTTCACGTTGATGTTTTCGATCTTCGTGAGGTCGAGAAGGATCGGAGCATCGGTGCGCGAGGCGGAGTCGGCCGGGAGGGTTATCTCGCGTCGATATTCGCGAGAGGGGAAGGTCCACGTGTCGGCGCCGGACATGACGGAGACGACTGTGATCGTGCGGGTCGTGACCTTGATGGGGGACTCGAAGACGATTTTCCATTCGCCGCGAGGGGAGGCCGGAGTAACGGTGTGGGGATTCTGGGCGATGAGATAGCCGTCGGCGTTGGTGGTCAACTGGATGGCCTCGGTGGACTGGTCGGGGCGAATGTACCGGGCCTGAAGACCGGTGAAATACGAGCCGCGGACTTCGACCTGAATGTCCTGGTCGTCATAGAAGTAGTCGTTCTCGCGCGGCATGGTCACGCGATAGTTGGGCTGCTCGACTTCATCGGCCTGGATTCCCGCCCGGACGGATTCAAAGAGTGCGATCAGGTCGTCTTTGGTTCCGACGGCGAAGTACATCCGCTGGGACGAACCCACGGAAGACATGGGCGCGTTGTCGGCGATGCGCATGGAACGCACGCGGAGTTGGGCGCGGCGGGGCGTGACGGCGCCGATGGCGTAATCCGTGCCCGATTCGTAGACGATGGCATAGCGGTCGGTATCGTAGTAGTCCGAGCCGGTGACGAGAGGGGCGTCGCCGCCCTTATCAGTCAGCATGCGGTCGAAGGGATAGGTGTCGCGCCAGTAAAGGGCGTGGTTTCCGCCCTCGGAGTGTTCGAGGGATACGCCCGCATCGAGGGGTTGCTGGGTGAAGACGTACTCGCTAAGAATCTGGTCCTTGAAGAGCCGGTGGGTAATGCGCGTGCGGTGATGGGTGGGCGTGTCGGCCACGACCGAAACCGAGAGGGCGAGCTGGCTGTCCCGATCGTCGAAGCTGACACCCTCGACGGGAGTTTCCTTGCCGACGTAGAGGGTCGGGTCGCCGGTGAAGGACCAGGTTTCGCGAAAACTGCAATCGGGCGTGAAGGAGGGGGTATCGACGAGGTTAAGGAGATAGCTCAGAGTCGCGTCGGAGGGGTTTTCCTCGTAGATGGTGTTGCTGGCCTTGCGCAGGGCGCGCTGGAGGGAAAGGGCGTTCGAGTCGAGGGTCCAGAAGGTCTTGTCGCCGGTGTCGGTGATGGTGACGTTGCCGTGGCCCGAGCCGGGATAGGTCCAGGCGGGGATGTCTGTTCCGGGGTTGAAGTAGATGAGGAAGGAGCGCTCGGAGTCGGCGGGGGAGGTTCCTGCGGCCTTGAAGTAGAGAGTGCGAATGGCGTCCGAGCCGGGTTGGGCATAGGTGACGGATTCCATTTCGACCTCGCCGCCTCCCGTCTGATCGAGGACGATGTACTGGGTCCCGGAGATGGCTTCGGTGTAGCGGTCCATGTCGACGAATACCGGAGCGTCTACCCGATCACAGGAAATGGCGGGGAGGGTGATTCGGATGCGATGGGAGAATTCGGTGCGCGCCCAGTAGCCTTCTTCCGAGCCGAGGACGGTCTCGGCGATGTCGAAGGGAACGGTGAGAGACTTGATGGGGCTGTCGATATGGAGTTCCCAGTCTCCGAGGGTGGTCGATCCCGTCACTTCCATGGGGATCTCGGCGACCAGGGCGCCCGCACCGTCCGGGACGAGTGAGATCGCGTGGCTGGAGGTGTCCGGGGCGACGGACTCGACCGTGAGGCCGTCGAGATACGAGCCGACGACGCGGACTTCCACTGTTTCGCCTGCCCGGTAGCACGAACCAGGGGTTGGGCATTCGACGGTGAAGTTGGGCGTTTCGATCGTCCCGGCCTGGATGCCCGCCTGAAGGGACTGGAAGAGGGGAAGGATCGTGTCCTTGCGGCCGATGGCGTAATAAAGTTGAACCGTGTTGCCCTTGGCGGAACCGGGGCCACGGTCGTAGATGCGACCGGTGCCGTCGACGAGGGGATTGACCCGGATGAGGCCTGGGCGGGGGGCGCAGACTCCGAGGGCGTCTCCGGTGGCGGAATTGTAGACGAGGCCGTACTGGGCGGTGGGGCAGAATTCGCCTGGTGTGGGAAGGGGGGCGTCGCCGCCGGCGTCGGTCACCATGCGGTTGAAGCCGGCCTCAGGTTGCCAGTAGAGGTACTTGTTCCCACTGTCGGCTGTGAGGGGACTTCCCAGGGACTCGATGGAGAAGACGTATTCTCCGAGGGGCAGGCCGTCGAAGAGCCTGTGGGTGACGTGGGCGCGATGGTTTGCCACGGTCGAGTCGAGGAGGGAGAAGGAGAGGGCCGCCTGGCCGCCAGCCCGGTCTTCCGACGCGGTTTCAAAGGGAACGGTCTCGGTGTCGAAGGTGTGAGAGATTCCGGCAAAGGACCAGGTTTCAAGAAAGCCGGAGCGGGGGTCGAAGGACTCGGGGGCGGAATGGTTGTAGAAATGGGTGTAAGCGGGATTGACGTCGTAGAGGTAGTTGTCGGTGGCGTTGACGGCGCGCTTGAGAGTCAGGAGGTCGAGATCGAGTTGGCAGTAATCGCGCTCGGTGCTTCCGCCTTCGTGGGTTTGGGTGTAGACGCTGGCGGCCGCGGCGGGGCCGGTCCAGGCGGGGAAATCCGTGCCTTCGTTGAAGTAGATGTAGAACTGCCGAGTTGAGCCGCCGGAGGTGAGGCCGGTCGCTTTGAAGAAGAGGGTGCGTTCGGCGCCGTCGGGCTGGGCGTAGGCGGTGGAGTTCACGTCCACGGCGGTGGGGCCGCTCTGGTCGACGACGAGGCACTGAGAGCCGGAGATTGGGGAATCGTAGCCATCCAGGCAGACGAAGACGGGGGCGTCGGTCCGGTCGGCGGCGATGGCGGGGAGTGTGATCGGGAGGCGACAGGCGTAGGTGGGCCGTTCCCACGGATCGGTGGCGTTGGCGTGAGAAGCGGCGGTTAACGCTCCGATCAGAATGCCCGCGATGAGAAGGATTCGGAAGAGAACAGCGGAGTGCAGGCTATGGCGCGAAGAGAGTATGGATGACGGCATTTGTTCCCCTTAAAACGAAATGAGCCCAAGGCGAGCTCGGGAGAAGGAAACCGCGAGACGCGGTCTTTTCCACTCTTGTTTTATTATCGGCGAACACGAGGGGGATTCTGAGCGGGCAAGAGGGGATTTCCGGATGGGGAAAGGCTTGACGGGTGCGATACGGAAGGGGGTACTTGGATTAGGATTCTGCCGGACTCGTCACGGGAGGGCATGAAAAAAAGACAGGACGGGGAGGAAGTCCCCGTCCTGTCTGGTCTTGGCGGCGGCCGTCGAGATATCTAGAAGACGTAGACCCCATCGTTGCCAAAGCCGACGATATCACCCGCATCGTCGCCGTCGACATTGGTGATGAATCGGGGGTGGAGGTCTCGTCTCCAGCCCTGTCTGCGGAAGTCGCCTTCGTAGCTGAAACTGTCGGTCCATCGGACGACGGTGCTGAATGTGGGGTCTTCATAAAGGGAGACGAGTGTGCCACGGTCGCCGAAGCCAACGAAATCGGCCATGCCGTCGCCGTTCATGTCTCGGAAGACGCGGGGGTGGCGTGGGACGCGCCAGCCCATGTTGGAGCCGACACCGGGGAGGAGGAGGGCGGGGGGCTCGAAGCCCGTTCCGGTGGAGAACGCGATGGCGGCACCCCGGTTGCCGATGCCGACAATGTCGGCTCGTCCGTCGCCGTTGATGTCGGCGGTCATTCGGGGGTGGAGGTCGCTGTCCCAGCCAAATTCGCTGCCGAAGCCTTCGGCCCATCGTTCGGCGGGGGTGAAGGCGGTTCCGGTGGAGAGGGAGACGAGGACGCCGCGATCTCCGAAGC
>JABMPG010000548.1 GCA_013203855.1 bacterium | reverse complement strand
CCTTCTTTCCTTCGCGATGATCGTCGCCCTCGCCGCGGTGGCCCCCGTCTTCATGCGCATGAGTCCGGAGCAGCGGATCGAAAGCGAGATCCAGGCCGCCGCAACCGCCCTCGAAAAAGGTCAGATCGAACTGATCGACGATATTCTCTCGGTCCGCTACACGGGCAAACACGGCGGTGACAAGGTCGGCCTGATGAAGTGGCTGAGCGAAATGTTCAACGAGACCGAAACCCGCAAGGTGGACGTGGAGGAGATCCGCGTCGAGATCGATCCGTCCGGCCAAAGCGCCGTGGCGATTGTTTATTTCCAATTCTCCGGCGTCTTCACCGGATCGGATATCTACAATCGCCTGCCCTTCCGCGGCCTCGCCAGTCCCGATGGCTCGGAGCCCGACCGAATCACCCTCTACTTTCAGAAGGAAGCGGACGGAGCCTGGCGGATAGTGGAATTCGAGCTCGCCGGCACCTGATCTGGAATCCAGGAGAAGCAAACCGATGAAAATGAACAACGTGCGAACTGCGAAGCCGGTTGAGAATCCTCCCGGAGTGACCCGGAGAACCTTGGCTTATCACGAAGAGGCGATGGTGTGCCATTTCACCCTCAGAGAGGGGGCGATCATTCCGCTTCACGACCATCGCGCGACCCAGATCGGTTACGTCCTCCGGGGTCGTGCCCGTTTCATCAAAGAAGACGCGAGCGCCGGGTTCGAGGTCGGCCCCGGGGCTTCCTATGTGTTCGCGCCGCAGGAAAAGCACGGCGCCGAAGCACTCGAAGAAACCGAAATCATCGAGACTTTCGCCCCTTGCCGTCAGGAATACATATAGATAGAAGCTTCGGCTTAGCGAATCACTTCACTTCGCGTCGCCCAGAAGCTCCTCAATTCGCTGCCGGGCTTCCGCCTTGGTCAGCTTGCGGGCCTCGACGATCCCGGCCTTCGCGTTTCCTCGGAAAGTCAGCCGTCCACCCTTGCGTTCCCACTGGTAAACCGACTGAGTGGTCACGCCCACGAGGGCGGCAAATTCTCCCTGTGTGAGGCCCAGCTTGTCACGCAACTTCCTCACACCCCGGCCCGAGATACGCGCCGACTCGACCTCGGTCTCCTCCGGTTTGATCTCTTCTTCCCGCACCTGCTCGGCCACGGCCGTAAACCGGCGGTTCTGTTTCTCTAGTTTCGCGATGCGGGCCCGGAAATCACGCAGATCGCGTTTCGCATCGGCCAGATCTTTGCGCATCGAATCGGTGGCGCTTTTCACTTCCTTGCGGGCGACTCGCTGAATCTCTTCCTGGAGAATTTTCTGAACGTTGGGCATGAATGCCCCCTTTCCTACTATATGGGTGCCGGCCGCGAATCCTCCAATCAGAGGAGTTCTTCCGCGTCCAAGAACATCAGTTACATCTAATTTATGCGGTCCGTAGCCTGCATGTTCAAGAAAAAAAGGATGTTCGGCGATCCGGGTGTTTCTGAAACGGATAGGCTGGCACCCTTGACGTCATCGCGTTGAGCCTGTGATCCCGCTCGAAAAAAACCGCCGGAGTTACTTAGAGCGAAGGCTTCGGCGCCCCCAGGCCAGATCGGCAAGCCACGGACTGCGGACTACTGCCTGCTATCTCCCGACTCCTGGCTTCGGATCACCCGGCGATACGCATCCGCGACCGGCCCTATGCTGTAATGTCGCGCCCAAGCCTCGCGGGAGGCCTCCCCTTGCCGACGCCGCGTTTCCGCGTCACCCTTCAAGCGCACAATCGCCTCTGCCAGGCTCGAATCGTCACCCGGTGGCACGACGATCCCGCAGCCGTTCTCGATCACCGTCCGGGCCGACGCGCAGCGTTCCTCCATGATCGCCAGTACGGGACGTCCCGCCGCGAGAACGCCGTAGAGCTTGCTCGGAACGCAATACCCCGTGGCCGACGCCTTCAGTGTTACCAGGCCCGCGTCGCATGCGGTGAGGGTCAGAGGGAGCCGCTCGCGAGTCTGAAAAGGTTCCAGCGTCACGTTCCGAAGGTCTTCCCGCTCCACCTCGTCGCGCAACCAGCCCAACTGACCGCCGTCTCCGATAAAAAGAAAATGCACGTCCGGAGCCTGGTCACGCAGCCTTCTGGCCGCCCGAACGATTGTCTCGATCTCGTGAAAAAGCCCGATGTTCCCCGAATACTGAACGACAAACTTCTCCGCCAACCCCCATTCTTTCAGAAGGGGATGGTTCTCGCGCGGTATCGGCCGGATTCGCTCCCCATCGGCCCAGTTCGGGATCACCACGACTTTCCCGCGCTCATCGCCGGGCAGCTGATCCCGCAGGACGTCGGCCATGCACTCGCCCAGGGCCACGATCCGCGCGGCGCCCCGATAGGCCCAGCGGGACAGGACGAGACTGATCTGTTCCACAAGGCTCCCCAGTCGGATCATCCCCAGCGCGACGGCGATCTCCGGATAGACGTCATGCACGATCAGAACCACCGGAACGCCGCGGATTCTCCCGATCGCCCGCGCGATCCAGAGAAGGGAAGGCGGATTGGTCACAGCGAGAATCACGTCCGGTCGGCGGTGAAGAAGCGCGGCCAAGCCCATGGACACGCTCAGTGTGAGAATGTTCAGCAGGCGTCCCAGAAGCCCATTCTTATTGAAACGCGTCGAGAAAACCCGCCGAACGCGCAGCCCCTTCTCTTCCAGACGGCGGGGAAATGTTCCGCAGCCCGGACGATACGCGGGCTGTCCCGCGATGGCATCGACCTCCTCGCCCCGTTCGGCCAGGGCGAAAGCGATGCCCGAAAGCATCTCCGAGGTGGCCACTTCTTCGGGCCAAAAGTGCTGAGACAAAAAAAGAACTCGCATGAACAAGGCGGGAAAAGCCGCCGCTCCCTGACGTTGCCCGAACCCTCGGGCATCTCGGCTTTTCGGAACCGGGTGGGCCGGTTGCCGGAAGAGTCTCCATTTTGTACAAACCAAAGGCTATGTCAAGCTTGGCCGCGCGTGAGGGCCCGCAGCCAGGAGACGAAGTCCAACTCTCAACTCCGTTCCACCCTCCCCCGCAGTATTCCCTATTCAGATCCGGTAGTTCTGCGAATTGAGGACGTCCCCCACGGCATGCGATAAAGAGTGTCGAAACAAGGACGACATGGCAGGGCTCGGGTGCGCCGGGTGGGTCCGGTTATGGCGCAGAGGCGGGGGCTCCCTATGGGGGAGTCCAAGTGTTGTCCCTTGGTTTTCTATTCGCCCTCTTTTTTGCCATCGTGGCCACACTGATCCTGGTGAAGGCTTTTGGCTGGGACCGCCGGGCGGGAGGCATCTGGCTGGTCCCGATCGGCCCCCCACCTTCGGTGGAAACAGGCTGGCCTTTCTCCTCTTCGCGATATTTCTCGTGCTCCTCCTCGCCGTTGCGGTCGCCTGTGTGATCGGAGCCGGACTTGCCTTCTTCTTTCAGCTCCGCCCGCCAGATGCTAAGATGTCAGCCACGGATGGAACGGATGGATTCCCCTTGGAGAGCAACATGCAAAAAGGATTCACCCTTTGGCTGACCGGCCTGACCGGTTCCGGCAAGACCACACTGGCCAACGAAGTGGAGGGCCTGCTCCTCGAAAGGGGCGTCCCCGTCGAGGTCCTCGACGACGAAGAGGTCCGCCTGCGTCTTTACCCCGAACTGGGCTATGCGAAGGAAGACCGCGACCTGAACGTCGAACGTCTCGCCTACCTCGCCCGCATCCTCTCGCGCAACGGCGTCGTCGCCATTGTGGCCGCCGTCTCGCCCTATCACGACGCGCGACGCCAAGCTCGCCAGTCCACGGAACGCTTCGTCGAGGTCTACTGCAAATGCCCGGTCGACGTCCTGCGCAAACGCGACATGAAAAAGATCTATGCCCGGGCCGACAT
>JABMPG010000547.1 GCA_013203855.1 bacterium | reverse complement strand
GGCTAGGCTTGTACCTCTGCCGCGAAATCATCCGGATGCACGGCGGAGAAGTCTGGGTAGCCCCCGACTTCCGCAACGGCGCGCGCTTCCTCGTCAGCCTGCCCACCGAGGAAGAATCCGCCCCGAATGCCTGACACTCCGGAAGGTTTGAGGTTGACGCGAAGGTCAAAACGTGCTGTAAATACGCGACGTGCGGTGTGTGCGGCCAGTGCGGCAAAGGAGCCAAGGCAATGAGCGAGAAAATTCGGATATTGGTGGCCGATGACGAAGAGGACATCAAGATCGTACTAAAGATGTACCTTGAGACAGTCGGCTATGACGTCATCACCGCCTACGACGGCCTCGACACAATGGAGCGGGTCAAAGAGGAAAAGCCGGACCTGGTTCTCCTCGACATCATGATGCCCGTCATCGATGGAATCGAGGTGCTGCGCCAGATGAAAGCCGACGAGGAAACCCGACACATTCCCGTGGTGATGCTGACCGCTGCTTCGCGCAGCGAGATGCTGGCCAAGGCAATGAAGGCCGGCGCCGTAGATTACATCGCAAAACCCTTTGAACCCGAGCAAGTTCAGGAAGCAATAGACAAGGCCCTGCAGTCCAAGTAACCCAAGGAGATAAACCGTTCCATGACCCAGGAAGACGTGTCAGAAAACACCCAGAAAAACCCCGAGTCGGAGATGTCGGCAGCCACCGAAACGATCGAAAAAGCCCCCCGCCCCCCCGAACTCTACGACAACGAATTGGCCTTCTACCGAGCCACCCTCTCCGAGAATCTCGAAGAGGGCCTGGAACGGTACGGCTTTGCCCTTTTCCACTCTCTACCCCCGGAAGACCGCTACATCCACATGGAAAAACTCAAACTTCCCATGAACGAGGCCGCGGACCACTACAACCTGGGCAACGCCCGCGCCATCCGCGAGGAATATGACAAAGCGGTCAAAGCCTGGCAGAAAGCCCTTGAAATCGACCCTTCCCTCAAGGAAGCCTGCTTCAACATCGCTCTGGCCCTCGAAAAACTGGGCAAGAAAAGCGAAGCCCGCAAGCGATACCAGACCTATCTGGAAAACGTGGAAGACCCCGCTGAAAAACAGCGAATCGAAGAGCATCTTGCGGAACTCTAGCCGTTCCCTGGCCAAACGCTGGAAAGTCTTCGACCTTCGACGGTCCGCCCCCCCATGCTTGCCGGCGGTGGCGCTCGTCGTGCTTCTATTCCCTCTGGCCGCCTGGGGTTCGGTGCTCGATTCCGAGGCGATCCAGATAGTAGCCCTCCCCGACGCCAGCCGGGTCACGCTTCGTCTCACCGCCCCCGCCCAAGTGCGGGTAGTGGACGCGGTCCAGTCCCACGGCTGCTTCTTCATCGACCTGTACTCGGTCCAGGCGGGTTTCCAGGATAAGGTCATTCCCGTCAACCACATCCTGCGCAGCATCCGGATTCAGACCTATCCCAAGGCACTGCGCCTCCAGTTCTTCCCGGACGAACGAACATCCTTCCGGGTCGCGGAAGCCGAAACCGGCTACTTATATCCCCTGGGCGATCTTACCGCCGCGAAATTCGTCCCCTCCGGCCACCCCGCCCGGACCATTGTCGTTGAGACCACCCGATCACGGCGCTGGCGGGTGATCCTCGATCCGGGACACGGGGGCAAGGACCCCGGAGCCGTATCGGGGAAACGCCGGGAAAAAGACGTCGTTCTGGCCATCGTCCGCAGCGCTCAGCGCAATCTTTCCGGAACCGACGTGGACGTGATCCTGACCCGGAAAAGCGACACCTACCGAAGCCTGGGCTCCCGGCGAGACTTCGTAGAGGAGATTGAAGGCGATCTGTTTGTCAGCATCCATGCCAACGCCGCCCACCGGAAACGGTATCAAACCCCTCCGAGCGGGATCGAGTTCTACTACCTGAGCAAGACCGCAAGCCCAGACACCGCCGCACTCGCCGAGGCAGAGAACCGCGAAGACGAGGAAAGACTCGGCCCCCAGCAGAACGCCCAATGGAATGCAATGATGTCCCATCTGATCGAAGACATTCTCCGCGAACACCGCTCCTCGGGCGCCCGCGCCTGTCAGGCCTTCAACCAGGTCTTCTCCAGAGACCCCTATTTCCGCGCCCACAACCGCGGAGTCAAAAGCGCTCCCTTCCGAGTGCTGACAAATAGAATGATGCCAGCCATTCTCGTCGAGGTCGGATACATCGACCATCCCGCCGAAGGCCGCCTCCTCGCCTCCCCGGACTTTCAGGATCGGACCGGACGACTTCTGGCCCAGTCCATCCGCCACTACCTGACTCACCAGGCATCCAGCCAGAACTAAACCACACAGAAAGAAGCGCCGACGCATGGGAAAGCGCCGACATCTCTCCCGCAGACTCGCCCTCCAGATACTCTTCGCACGGGAATTCCTCCGCGAACCCCCCGCCGCCATCGTGAAGCGCCTGGAGCAGACCGGAGAGGTCACGTCCAAAAACTGGACACCATTCTGTGAGGATCTGCTCACCCACACCATCTCTCAGCTCGCCGACCTCGACACAACGATCAGCGAAGTGCTCGAGAACTGGCGTATCGAACGCCTGTCCAAGGTCGACCGAGTG
>JABMPG010000546.1 GCA_013203855.1 bacterium | reverse complement strand
GGCATAGACTCCTGCGCCCTCGGACAAGCCGGTCGTCTCTACATCCAGAGCGACCAGACGGTCCGTTTCAATTCCTCGGAAACTCGTTTTGGGGCTGAAGACCTCGGCGAGTTCGGGAGCGGCGGTGGCGAAGTCCACGCATCTGGGGCAGTGGGCTCCCGTGGCATGAGGAGTGCCATCGAGGGGGATCTCTCGCCGGAGTTTCCAGGCGCGGGATTCTCCTGAAGCATAGATCATCTGGGCATCGGGATAGAGATCGGCGAAAGAGGAAACGGGTGTTGTGTCCGACTCGATCGCTTGGGCGGCTTTCGGATCGACTTTTTCCCTCGCCGCCGGTTCCCGCTCGTTCCGGGGCGAGAGCGGCGTCGTCCGGCTGCCTCTCCAGACCTGTCCTTCCAGTTTTCCCAGAAGACTTTCGATCAGGCGATTCTTGTCATCCCGATTCATCGTCATCAGCCAATGCTTTCCAGAAGTCGCTCGAGGAGCACCCGTGCGCCATCTTTGTCGGGGATGCGGCTGCGGACCACGCTGTCGAGATCGGTCATCGCAAAAGGCGGAATGGGCGATCCGACGCATGACGGACAGCCGGTGTCGCACCGGCAGCCGCGGACCAGGTCCAGGCTGTTTCTCAGAATCACTTCGATATTCTCGAGGCACCGCTGGGCGTATCCCATCCCGCCGGGATATCGGTCATGCAGGAAGAGCGTCTCGCGTCCGAGGCAGCTCGAATCGACCACGGTTCCGATATCTTGCGAATCGCACATGACGTGGAATCGGGCCACCTCGGCCAGAAGATTCGCCACGCCGACCAGGGCTTCCCCGACGACTTTCCCGGCGTTCTGCAGGCCATCCACCAGGCTCAAGGGCGGACAGAGCCACAGGGCAACCGTCTGCAATTGCTGCGGGGGCAGGTCGAGTTTTTCGAATCCCAGGCTATCGCGCGAGTGGAACTTGATCTTCTTGAACATCGGGATTGATGTCGTGACGTTCACATCTCCGAAGCCGAGGCGGCTGGCCTCGTCGGTGATGTCGGCCCGGGCCTGAATCTCCTTGATCTTTCCGCCGGGAAGCCACTCGAATTCGCGGCCGATCTCATCGATGCGGATCTGGGAGGCCTGGACCGACTGTGTGTAGTAGTCGAGATCGCGGCGCTCGACGTAGGCGATCTTCTGGTCGAGATCGAGTTTGCTGACGAAATACGTGTCGGCTCCATGAAGATAGACCGCGTGGTCGTGGAGTTGGGCGAAGGCGCTGATCTCGTCAACGGTGCCGATGATCCGTTCTCCGTTTGCCTCGTCCTGGATTGTGTAGACTGGTCCGGCAATGTTGCGCAGACTCACGTTTGCCGCGGGGTATTCCGAGGCGGCCCAGTACCAGGCGCCGTTGATGTTCTGGACGTAGTTGGTTTCTTCCAGGAGTTGGAGAATCGTCTCGGCGACGTCACCGAAAAGCCCGATCTCTTCTTCCCGCAGGGGGAGTTCGTGGACGGCGCATTTGAGATGGCCGAGAACGACGTGGGGGTTGTCTGGGTCGATGATCGCCTGCTCGGGGGGCAGGCCGAAGAGATAATCGCAGTGCATCATGAGGTACTGATCCATGGGGGCGTTCTGTCCGATCAGAAAAACCACCGATTCGTCTGTGCCGCGTCCGGCTCTTCCGGCCTGCTGCCACAGACTGGCTACGGTTCCGGGATATCCCACGAGGATGCAGGCTTCGAGACTGCCGATATCGATGCCCAGTTCGAGGGCGTTGGTGCTTGCCACGCCGAGGATCTCGCGGTTTACAAGCCGTTGTTCGATCTTGCGCCGCTCCTCGGGCAGGTAGCCGCCCCGGTAGGCGTGAACCGAATCAGCGAGGCGGGGGGATACGCGTCGCAGATCGTCGCGGCAACTCTTGAAGATGAGCTCGGCGGCGAGTCGTGTCCGGACGAAGGCGATCGTCTGAATCCCTTCCTGGACGAGGGACGAGAGGATCTGGACTGCTTCACCGATGGGGCTTCTCCGATCTCCTCCGGCCCGCCAGTTATCGGGATCGCCCTGGGCGGCCGTTGTCAGGGGCGGGGGATTCCACAGCACGAAGCGCTTGGGTCCCCGGGGCGAGCCGTCGTGGTCGACCAGTTCCATCGGCCGTCTTGTGATCGCCTCCGCGTGCTCGCGGGGATTGTGGATCGTGGCTGAGCAGCAGATGAAAACCGGTTCGCTACGGTACAGCGCGCAGATGCGTTCGAGGCGGCGTAGGACGTTGGCGAGGTGGGAGCCGAATACCCCGCGATAGGCGTGAATCTCGTCGATGACAATATAGCGGAGGTGGGTGAAAAACCGGTTCCATCGGGGATGCTGGGGCAGAATGCCTTGGTGAAGCATGTCCGGGTTGGTCAGGACGATATTGCCGTCGTCGCGGAGTTTGCGGCGGAGGTTCTGGGGGGTATCGCCGTCATAGGTCCCGGCGAGGAACCGGGGGGCGTTGGTCTTGTTTTTGCGGGGCGCGGGTTGTCCTTCCTTGACGACCGCACCGGGCAGAAAATTGCCGAGGTGGCGGAGTTGGTCCTGGGCGAGGGCTTTGGTGGGGTAGAGGTACAACGCGGTCGCCATCGGGTCTTCGAGAAGCGCTTCGACGACGGGGATGTTGTAGCTGAGGGTTTTTCCGCTGGCCGTTCCGGTGACGACAACGGCGCTGCGGCCCTGGCGGACGTGGCCGATGGCCTCGGCCTGATGGCAGTAGAGGTGCTCGATTCCGAGACCTGTCAGGACCTCGTCGATATGAGGATGCAGCCCTCCTGGAGGATCGTCGAACTTGGCGTCCCGGCGGGGAAGTTCCTGGACGTGGACGATCTGGTCGCGGAAAAATCGCTGGAGGGGTAGCCGTTCGAGAAAAGTCTGGGCGTCCATCGGGTTCTTTCTGACGAGCGCGCGAGGCTCCAACGCGTTTCGCATTTATGATAGGTCCCGCTCCCCGGGGAATCAAGGCGGAAGGAAATCACTTGCGCGGGTCTTTGTCGTCTGGAAAGATCGAGATCGACGCACATTGGAATGTCAGAGGAAAGGAGATGGGCGATGGATAGCCGTTTTCGCGCAGTGCTTTTTGTTTTCACGATCATCATGTTGGCGGCTCTGGCGGGGTGCCAGACTTCTCATCCCCAACCGGCCGTGGCAATGGGAGACGGTGTTTTCATTCACATCACGGCTGGTCCCGAGGATCCTCACCGTGCGCTGATGGGGCTCCAGATGGCTCAGATGATGTCCGAGAATCACGACGTGCTGGTCTATTGCGATCTGCAGGGCGTGAACCTTCTCAGCAAGAGTTCGATGGACGTTATCCACAGTAGTTTTCCTTCTTCGCACACGCAGATCCAGTTGCTCCTTGGAAAAGGGGTCCCGATTCTGGCCTGTCCGGGATGTCTCAAGGCGGCCGGACTTCGTTCTGGGGATCTGCGGGAAGGCGTGGAGGTGGCCAGGAAGGATGCTTTCTTCAATTTCACACAGGGACGCATCCTCAGCCTGGACTATTGAGCGGCTGGTATCGGGAGAGAGAATTTGACGGAGACGACCAAAGAGAAACTCCGCCAGGAGATGTTGATCCGGCGTGCGGAGATCGGGGATGAGACTCGTCGGGAATGGAACTTGCGCATCCAGTCGCATGTTCTTGATCTTGAGTGTTGGGAGCAGGCCGGGGTGGTGATGGCTTATTGTTCCATGCCTAGAGAGGTCGCGACGGACGGGATTCTCGGCGCGGCGATGGCCCAGGGGAAACGCCTTTTTCTGCCTCGTTGCGTCGAAGGGGAAAGGCGTTTCGAGGCGGTGGAAGTTATGGACCTGACCTCCGATCTTGCGCCCGGGCCCTTCCGGGACCTGGTGCAGCCCGGCCGGCGCCTTCCGGCCGCTCCGTGCGGCGTTTCTTTTGATCTGGTCCTGGTCCCGGGCGTTGCGTTCGATCGCGATGGGGGGCGTCTGGGTTTTGGCGCGGGGATGTACGATCGCTTCCTTGCTGGACATCCCGAGCTGTGCCGAATCGCTCTGGCCTATTCCGTTCAGATCGCGATTCGTATCCCCGTTACTCCGACGGACCTTTCGGTTCATGCCATCCAGACGGAAGAGGAACTGATTCTTACCGGGCACGTGCCTTTGAGTTGACAGCGGGAATTCGTCTCAAGGGAGATGGACCTGTGTCCGCCCGTCTGGTAGTTTTCGAGAGTTTGTGACAGTTTATCCGCGCCTGGACGCGTGCAAAAGGAACACCGATGCGACAAATACTCAGCCTGAACGGGGACTGGAACTTCCGCCAGCCCGATGATACCGACTCTCTTCCGGCCCGGGTGCCAGGTTGCGTGCATCTCGATCTTCTCGCCGCTGAGAGGATCGAAGATCCCTTCTATCGCGACAACGAGGATCGTTTGCACTGGATCGGAGAAACGGACTGGATCTATTCCCGGACTTTCGACCTGCCGGAAGAGATTCTAAAACAGGAGAGAATCCTTCTTCGCTGCGAGGGACTCGACACGCTGGCCACCGTGACGATC
>JABMPG010000545.1 GCA_013203855.1 bacterium | reverse complement strand
GGGCAAACCCGTCGGTAGCGACCTCGACCAGGGAAAGCAAACCCTCCCCCTCGTCCACGCCTTCCGAGAAGCCACCGGCCCCGATCGCGACCTGCTCCGCCATCAACTGAACAACGGCCGGAAAATGGAACACATCCTCCCTCTCATCCGAAAGTACGGCGGACTCGAATACGCCCGGCAAAAGGCCGAAGGATACGCCCGAGACGCCCGCAACGCCGCAGCTCAAATTGCCCCTATCGAGGCCGACATCGCCGATTTCAACCAACTCTCCGAATTCGTCATCCGACGCAGCTACTGATCTTGTCTCCGAGAACTTCGAACGCCAACGGGCGCGCCCAACCAACCGTCTCGGAAATCTTGCGAGTTTCGGCCATGCCGATCCCGCTTTGCCTTGATAGAAACGCCCATCTTACATAGGATATCCCCGCATCGAAAGAAGATGCGACGATTGAGCCCATCGCATATGCTCCGCGTCTGCCGCTTCCGGCATCCGCCGGACACGCATAAAATGAGAGGAGAGAAAATCATGTCTGTCAAGAGGTCGGGTAAATTCTTGCTCACTGCGCTTTTCTGCGCACTGGTTGTGTCAGCGTGGGCCGTCGAGAAACAGGGACGGATCGAGAAGATTGACACGATGGATCAGTCCATCACCATGGTCAAGGGAGGCGAATCGTTCGTCATTCATTACGACGCTCAGACACTCTTTTCCGTCCAGAAAGACGCAACCGTCCGCGATCTCGCCCAAGGTATGCAGGTCCAGATCTACGGCGCCTTCACGGATGAAAGCGTCCAGGCGACCCGCATCGAAGTGATCCCTTCCCAGAGCAACGTGGCGAACACCATGAATCGTGGCCTCGGCTTCGTCGTCGCCAACCTGGTCCAGAAACAAGGCGATTTCTACGTTGAACAGGGCGGCAGCCAACTCCGCGTTGTCACCAGCAACGCCACCGCCGTTCGAATTCGAGCAATCCTCGACCCCAGTGCCGTCGAACCCGGTTCCACGGCCTGGGTTCTGTGCCGTGAGGAAGGCGCCCGTCTTGTCGCCAGTAAGTTCCTCATTACCCCCGCCGCCAAAGCCCCCGCCGCTCCCGCTCCCGCCCCAAGCGCGGGTCGTCCGGTCGACAAGAATGGCCGCATCGAGAGCATCAACACCACCGAGCGCTCCGTCGTCTTCATCCAGGGCGGCATGCCCACCACGATCTACTACACCGACGACACCATCTTCTCCGTCCTGAAATACGGGTCTCTCGACAAAATCTCCCAGGGAATGCAGATGAAGGTTGACGGATCCTTCTCCGACGACTGGAACAGTGTCCGGGCCGCCCGCATCGAAGTCATCCCTCCCCAGAGCGGCGTGAGAAACACCCTCGACAGAAAAGTCGGTTTCGTCGTGGGCAACCTCCTCGAAAAAGACGGACAGCGCTACGTCGAATACGACGGGAACCAAGTCCGCATGGAAGCCAACGACGACACCACCGTTCGCATTCGAACCCTCGTCGATGCCGCCTCCGTCGAGATCGGATCCTTCGCCTGGGCGCCCTGCAGCGAGACCGGCGGACGCCTCGTCGCCCCGAAATTCCTCATCACCCCGCCCGATGCCGATGGACCCGCCTTCGGCGCGTCGGATGGCACCATCGTTGTCGAGGCCGAAGCCTTCCAGTTCAAAGGCGGATGGGTCGCCACCAGCGAATCCAGAACCATGGGCGGGAACGTCCTCAAGGTTGAAGGAGAAGGCCCCGAACCGGTGGGCGACGCCGTGACCGTCATCGATCTGCCGAAAGACGGCGTCTACACCGTCTGGGCCCGCGGCAAGGACTTCCCAAAAGATCGACCCGGCCTGCGCCGTTTCACCGTTGCCGTGGACACACAGGTGATGCCAGAAGAGGCCGGCGACCACGGCCAGTCCGATTTCGCCTGGGAAAAACTCGGCCAGATCGAACTCAAAAAGGGCGAACATGTCCTCGCCCTTCATGACACCACCCACTACTACGGCCGCTGCGACGCAG
>JABMPG010000544.1 GCA_013203855.1 bacterium | reverse complement strand
GTTCGGCAAAGCGGATCCGGACCCGGGCGAACATGCCGGGGGCAAGGAGGCCTTCGGGATTGGGGGCTTCGATCTCGACGCGGGCCTGACGCGATTCCTCCCGGACCACCGGGGCACGCCGGACGATCCGCCCCTCGAACCGGCGGTCGCCGTACGCGTCCGTGGTCAGCGTGGCGGCCTGCCCGACGTGGACATCGGGGAAGTCGCGCTCGATCACATAGATCACGGCCAGAACCGGATTCAGGTCCACTACCGAAACGATCGCATTGTTTGGACTGAGGAGAGCGCCTTCGTCCACGTATCGCTCGGCGACGTAACGGGGACCATTCTGGCTCTCCCAGTTGACGTGAATTCTCGTGTATGAGAGTCGGACCTCGGCCGCGCGCAAGGCGGCTTCGCGTTGTGTCACCTGCGCCTTGGCCACCTCGTGCTTGGCTTCAGCCGCGCGGTACTGAGCCTCGGCGGCGTCCAGGTCCGACTCGGAAGTCACCTTCTGGCGACGGAGTTCTCGAAGACGGTTCACTTCGCGCAAGGCCACCTCCTGGTTGCTGGCGGCCTCCGCCAGATTCGCCCGAGTCACCTCAAGCTCGGCACGGGCTTCCTCCACCTGGAGCGAGTACTCCTGACTGTCCAGCACCGCGATCAGGTCGCCCGGATTCACTGCGTCGCCAATGTTGACGAGCAACTGCTCGAGGCGCCCCGCCACCTTGGGCGCGACCGTGAACTTTAACACCGGCTCGATCGAACCAGTGAATTCCACCTCGTCCAGGATCGTCTTGTGGCGCACTGGCTCCACGGCCACCGCCACAACGCGGACGCCGCCCCGGGGCCCGCTCGCGGCCTGAGGTTCGGTCATTTTCTGGTAAACCCGCCAGCCCACGAATCCTAGTAGAACGGCCAGCGCGACATAGATCAGATACTTCATGTTCGGTTCTCGCTTTCGTTAGTTCGGGATCCCGCTGGGCTTGCAGTCTCGGGCGCCCTGAAGAAAAAAATCAACGAGCGTAGGATCCGACACCGGGTCCACGCCCTCGCCGAGCTCGCGGGCGCGCGCCCGGAGCAGGGCCAGCATGAAAGCCGACAGGACTTCGGGAGGGAGGTCGGGTCGCACGGCGCCTTCGCTCTGGCCCTTGCGCATGATCTGCCCCAGGGCGTCCACCATCTGGGCCCGTTTCTCCAACCAGCGATCTCGGAGCGGCCCTTTGGAAAAGGGCATTCGCGCCTCTTCGGACTGGATCATTCGGGAAAGTTGGCGGCGGCGGGAAAAGAAGGAGTGGATGGCGGCGCAGGCTTGGAGGAGCTGTTCGCGAAAGGGGGCCTCTTCGGTCACCCGCCGCCGGAGCAGGTCGCACATTTCGTCGAAACCGGAAAGGGCAACTTGGAAGAAGAGGTCGTCTTTGTCTTTGAAATAGGTGTAGATGGTGCCCTTGCCGATGTGAGCCGCTTCGACAATATCGTCCAGCGTGATCTCGTGGAACCGCCGGCTGGTAAACAGTTTTTCGGCGGTTTCCATAATCGCCTTGCGCTTGTCGCCTCGCGGCATGAGAGATTTCCTCCGCAATTTCCAATACCGACCAGTCGGTACTGATACTCCGATTTTAACCCTCGCCCGGATCGGTGTCCAGTCTCATCGCCAGGGAAATGCGTAGCCGGTGTGCGACACGGATCTTGCCGGTCTCAGGTTACCGATCCGCCCTGTGGCCGAACCGTCTGAAAAGCGAATAGAAGTCGTATCTGGACCTGCGCTTGCTCGCCGTTCTCTTGTCCAGTGCCGCGCGTTCGGAGACGCGTTCGTCTCGAAATTCGACAGAGAGAACGGTCTTCTCGCCCTCCGGCGAAAGAAAAGGTCCGTACTGCCATTCGCCCCAGTGAGACGTGCTGGAACCTTCAACTGAATTGATAGCGCAGACCGACCATTTCGGCTGGCCGAGGACTTCCAGCACCTGATCCTCCGTCATGCCCTGGTCGATCTCGTTCCACTCCGGCGGCATTGCCCGGAACACACAACCCGTCGCGAGATGGGCCAGCGCGTACAACGCCATCGAAGCCGAGGGCCAGATGTGCCTTGTCCATCTTCTGCGCGAACTCGAGAAGGTAGACAAGACGAACCCCGCGAGCGAAAAAGGCGCGAACACGCAGGCAATACTCATGTCAATCTACCGCACGCGCAATCTGCGCGGGCTGGGCCCGATCGAGACCATCGCCGACGCCCTGGCCATGTTCATCGCCTCGGGCAGATTGCCAAGCCTTCCCGCTGCCAAGCCCCCCGGTTGATCCCGGCCGCCCCACACCCTGTCTC
>JABMPG010000543.1 GCA_013203855.1 bacterium | reverse complement strand
GACGCCGGGGGTCGTGGGACGCACCCGTGCGATGTCTTCACTGACCTTGTGGCCGGGGATCTGGCCGCCCTCGCCGGGTTTGGCGCCCTGAGCGATCTTGATCTGGAGTTCGTCGGCGTTCACGAGGTATTCGGTGGTCACGCCGAAACGTCCAGAGGCGACCTGTTTGATGCGGGAACGCTTGCTGTCCCCGTTGGGAAGAGGGATGTAGCGCGCGGGATCTTCGCCGCCTTCGCCGCTGTTGCTGCGGCCTCCGAGGCGGTTGAGCGCGATGGCGATGGACTCGTGGGCTTCCTTGCTGATGGAGCCATAGGACATGGCGGCAGTGACGAATCGGCGGGTGATGGCCTCGACCGGTTCGACCTCGTCGAGGGGAATGGGCTCCGCCTCCTTAAAGCGGATCAGGCCGCGAAGGGCGGCGTTCCTGGAGGCATGTTCGTTCTCCAATTCCGCGAACTGTTTGAAGAGTTTGTAGTCGTTGAGCCGGGTGGCGGTCTGAAGGAGGTAGATCGCCTCGGGCGTCCACTGATGACGCTCGCCCCCCATGCGGATGTGGTAGTTTCCCCCGATCGCGAGAAGGGGATCGGACTCTCCGTACTTCGGATAGCCGCGACGATGGCGGGAGAGGGTCTCGACGGCGATTTCGTCCAGGCCGATTCCTTCGATGCGGGATGGGGTGTGGGTGAAGTACTTGTCGACGAGTTTCCGTGAGAGACCGACGGCCTCGAAAATTTGAGCGCCGTGATAGCTGCGGATGGTCGAGATGCCCATGCGGCTGAACGTCTTGAGTAGGCCTTTCTTGATGGCGCTGATGAAGTTGTCGGCGGTGGCTTCCGGTGTGAGGGACTCCTCAAGCATGTCGCCGCGCGCCATGTCATAGACCGTAGAGAAGGCGGTTCGGGGACAGACCGCGCTGGCGCCATAGCCGATGAGAAGCGCAAAATGCATGATCTCGCGGGGCTCTCCGGAGTCGACGATGATTCCGGCGGAGGTGCGGAGTTTTCGGCGGATCAGATGATGGTGCAAACCCGCGGTCGCCAGAAGGGACGGCACGGGGGCGAGGTCCGCGTCGAGGTGGCGGTCCGTCAGAACGAGGATGGTCGCGCCCTCGGCGATGTGCTGCTCCGCCTCTTGGCAGATGCGGTCCATGGCTTCTTCGAGTGCCTTCCCGTCGCCGTCGGACGGGAAGAGAGTGTCGATTTCGCGGACGACCACGTCGGGGTGGCTCGCCTCGCGCAGTTTGTCCAGATCCTCCGGCGTAAGGATGGGGTGGGGGAGTTTGAGGCGGCGGAAGTGCCGCGGCGTCTCCTCGAGCACATTATACTGTCTTCCGACAAAGCCCATGAGAGACATGACAAGCTCTTCTCGGAGAGGGTCGATGGGCGGGTTGGTGACTTGGGCGAAGAGTTGTTTGAAGTAGGAAAAGAGAAGTTGGGACTGGTCGGAGAGCACCGCGAGGGCGGTATCGTTGCCCATCGAGCCGATCGGTTCCTGACCCCGTGTCGCCATGGGGCCGATGATCATCTTCAGCTCCTCTTCGGTGTAGCCGAACGCATGCTGCTTGCTGCGGAGGATGTCGGTCTCGACGGTTTCGACCTGGGGGGGCGCCTGGAGTCCTCGAAGGTCGATACGGTTTTCGTTCACCCAGTGCCGATAGGGCTTTCTCCGGGCGATCTTGCCTTTGAGTTCGGTGTCCGAGACGATCCGGTTCTGGTAGAGATCGACGAGGAACATCCGGCCGGGCTGAAGGCGTCCTCGCCGCTGAATCTGGTCTTCCGGGATTTCGAGAACGCCCGTCTCGGAGGCAAGAACGACAAGTCCGTCGCGGGTGACAGTATAGCGGGAGGGGCGGAGTCCGTTTCGGTCGAGGACGGCTCCTATGAAGCGCTGGCCGTCGGTGAAAGTGATGGAGGCGGGGCCGTCCCAAGGCTCCATCATCGAAGCGTGATATTCGTAGAAGGCGCGCTTGTCCTCGCTCATGAGGAAGCGGCTGCCCCAAGCTTCGGGAATCATCATCATCATCGCGTGGGGAATGGAGCGGCCGGCGCGTACGAGAAGTTCCAGCACGTTATCGAAGGT
>JABMPG010000542.1 GCA_013203855.1 bacterium | reverse complement strand
TCCATATTCAGATCCGCGTTACGCCGGTTGTAGCCGTCCAGAACCTCCTCCTCGTGTCCCTCCTGCGTGAAGGACTTGACGACATGGACGCCGGAAATGGATTCCTGGATTCGGCCCGAAAAGTCTGCGAAGTGCTCCTGGATGCTCAACGAGCGCTTGTAGGTCAGATTGGCGAGAATGTTGACCAGGAACGGCATGACCAGCATCGGCGCGAAGCCAACCAGCGCCGCGGGCCAACTGATGCGGAGCATGAAGTAAAGCGTGAAGGGCGCCAGAGTCAGCGCGGCGATCGGATACATGATCCCCGGCCCGAGCACCGTCCGGATCTGGTCGATGTCACTCGTGGCCCGCGAAATGATATCGCCCGTCTTCATCCGGTCGTAGAACGAAGGCGGCAGCTTCAGCAAATGGCCGAAGAAATCGTTCCGCAGCTCATATTCGATTTTTCGGCTAGTGATGATGATCAGAATCCGCTGCAGATAGTGAAGCCCCGCGGCGACCACCGCCAAGCCCACGATCAGGCCCAGAGAAAGCGCAAGGCGACCCGGCGCGACCGAACCGCCGAGAATATAGTCCACCACAGCTCCGACCAGGGGCGGGATCCGGGCCGCCAGGAAACTCGTTCCTCCCACGACCAGCGCTCCCAGAAACAGCCGCCAGCGGTGCCGGCGCAGATACGGAAAGAGCGTGCGGAACATTTCACGCATCGCTCAGAACCCGCCCGACGGATTTGACGACGAGGTCGATCTTATCCCGATCCAGGTGCGGACCCATGGGCAGCGTCACGAGCCGGTTTTCGATCGACTCCGCCACCGGCAGCCCTTCCGAACCGCCCCGCGCAAAGATTTCCCGACTATAGGCGAACCGGTGCAGAAGCGGATAGTGCATCGAGGTCTGAACCCCGTCCGCCGCCAACTCGCGTCGGAAATGAAACCGGTCCGTCCCCTCCGGCAGGAGAATAGCGAAGATGTGATGGACCGATTCTCCCCGAGGATGTGTGAAAGGAACAGAGAGCCCCTCGATGCCGAGCCGTTCGATCCCCACTCTCAGCAGTGCCGCTGCATCACTCCGTCGGCGAGTCGCTTCGGGCAGTTTCTTAAGCTGCTCGAGACCGACCGCCGCGCGCATTTCGTCGAGACGATAGTTGTACCCCAGCGCGGAAATGTCGTAACCCGCCGCGTGTTTGGCGTGACGATCCCACGCGACCGAGCTCATCCCATGAGACCGCAGTCGCCCGAGTCGCCCCGCCACAGCCTCGTCATCCGTCACGATCAGGCCGCCTTCGCCCGTCGTCATGTTCTTGTTGCCGAAGAAAGAAAAACAGCCCGCGAGACCGAAAGAACCGACCGCCCGGCCATCCAGCCGCGCAAGGGGCGCGTGCGCCGCGTCCTCGATCAGCACGATCCCGAGATCCCTAGCCAGATCCCGCAGCCGCGCCAGATCTGGACAGAATCCCCCGTAGGCCATGGGCACGATCACGCGCGTCTTTGGCGTGATCTTCCGCACCACGTCCTCGACCGAAATCGTCAGGTCATCCTCGCTCGCACAATCGGCCAGAACGGGTCTCGCTCCGAGATAGATTCCGGCGTTCATCGTCGCGGCGAAGGTCAACGCCGGCACGATGAATTCATCCTCCGGCCCCAGCCCTGCCACGGCATAGGCCAGATGCAAAGCGGCGGTCCCGTTTGTGACCGCGACCGCGTGGCGAACGCCCAGCGCTTCGGCAAAGGCGCTTTCGAACGCCGCCACCCGCTCCCCCTGAGTCAGCCAACCCGAGCGCAGAACATTCGTCGCCGCCTGGATCTCTTCCTCGCCAACCGTCACGTCTGTAAGCGGAACCTTCCAGTTCATCTGGCGAACTCCGCGTTTGCGGCGTCGTAATCTTCGGGCCGCCCAAGGTCCAGCCACTTCCCTGTGTGGGGGTGGGCATGCACCCTCTCCTGCGCCGCAAGCAGGGCCAGCACCAACTGGTCGAAACCGAACGGCTCCCCCTTCAGAATGAAATCGAGACACCGCCGGTTGAGAACATAGATGCCCATCGAGACATCGTAGGACAGAACCGGTTTCTCCTCAAAACTCCGCACGTGGCGGTCCGACCCGTTGTAGCGCAGCACACCGAAATCGATCTTCACCTCGCGCCGGAAGGTGGCCACCGTCAGAGCGGCTTTCGAGTCAAGATGCTCCCGCCAGAGATCGCGCAGATCGAGATCCGAAAGAATGTCGCCATTCATCACAAAAAAGTTTTCGCCCAGATCATCGAGAAGCGTCAGGGGCCCCATCGTGTTCAACGGCCGGTCCTCGATGGCATAGTCGATATCAAGATCCCAGCGCGAACCGTCCCCGAAAAACGCCTGGATCAATTCGGCCAGATGCCCCACGGAAACCGTCACCCGCCGAAGCCCCGCCTTGGCCACCCGTCCCAGCACATGCTCGAGCACCGGCCGGTCCCCCACCGGCAACAGAGGCTTCGGGAGAACTGTCGTATAGGGCCGCAGCCGAGCGCCCTGACCGCCCGCCATGATCACGACGCGTGTATCGGAGGGGATGGTCGCCGGATTCTTTTCCATGAGTCTCCCGGTGTTTCAGATTGCGTAATGATCGACAGGCCGTTCGTCCGCGGGATGCATCTTCAGCCATTTCACGGTTCGCCGCAGGCCCTCATCCAGAGAGACCGCCGCCTTCCAGCCCACCTCTGCCTCCACGCGCGCGGGATTGCTGATCAGCCGCATCACCTCGCTCGCTTCGGGGCGCCTGCGTTCCGTGCGCGAGACCACCGGCTTGTCAATGCCCGCCGCCCGCAGGGCCATCTTGGCCAGATCTCCTATAGAAACGCCGTGCCCGGTTCCCAGATTGTAAACCCGCCCCGCCACCGTCTCGAGCGGCGCTCCGGCGATCTCGCAATAGGCGTTTGCCGTGTCCGTCACGTAGGTCAGGTCGCGCACGGGATCGAGAGAGCCGAGTTCGATCCGGTCACAGGTATCGGAAAGCGCCTGGGACAGAATCGTCGGCAGCACCCCCCTGAGAGAGTGTCGAGGGCCATAGGTATTGAAGGGCCGAACCGTTGTCACAGGAACTTGAAAGGACAGAAAGTAAGACTCGGCCAGTTTGTCCGCCGCGATCTTCGTCGCCGCATAGGGCGATTGGGCCTGCAGCGGATGCGCCTCGTCCATAGGAACCATCCGGGCCGTGCCATAGACCTCGCTTGTCGAGGTGTGGAGGACACGGCTCACCCCGGCGTCGCGGCACGCCTCCAGCACGTTCAGAGTTCCCTTCACGTTCGTATCCACATAGGACTCCGGCGCCACATACGAATAGGGAATCCCGATCAACGCGGCGAGATGAAAGACCACGTGAGCACCCGTCACCAGTTCGCGCATGCACCGCCCGTCCCGCACGTCTCCGGCCACAATTTCCAGACGATCCGAGCCGCTGCGGGATGTCGCATCACGCAGATGCCCGACCGCACCCAGCGCGTTGTAATGAACCAGGGCCCGCACCCGCGCGCCCCGCGACAAAAGCGCTTCGACCAGGTGACTCGCGATGAACCCCCCCGCACCGGTGACGACGCAGAGCTGGTTGCCAAGGCTGTTTTCCAAATCAGACATTTCGATTCTCAGGAAGGACTCATTGCCTCAGATGCGCGTCAACGCTGTCACACTTGCCTCAGACAGGTCGGCATCAATATATCCCACGCCCCCGAGATGGTAAATGAAAAAGCCCATCAGAATCTGCCTGTGGAGCAGTCGCCCTTTGTTGTGCGCCCCCCGCGCCCAGCGGCCATGGCGCCGGGAAATCCCTTGAATCCCCTGTCCAAAATGTTACCCTTTCCATCAGGGCGGCCATGGCCGTCCCCGATGTTGTATCAGGAGACCCGTTCCACATGCTCACCCCGTCGGACTATCTGAGATTTCGAAAAAGAAGCACCCAGTGCGCCCGTTGCGGCGCATCCCTCGTCGAAAACGCCAAGAACCCCTCCATCCTCGTAGACCCGGACGAGGCGGAGGCGCCCACGGAAGCCATCGAGCCCGGCACCCCCCAACCCGTAACGGATCCGCAGGCCGAGACCCTCCAGCCCGAGGACAAACCCTCGCGCGAAGGCAAATCCGGCGAATCATCCACCCCCGAAAAAGCCGGCAAAGAGGACGAAGACCACGGTTTCGATCGGTTCGACTACTGCGACATATGCTGGGACGACATCAAGGAAAAAGCCTTTTTCTCCTTCTGGATCGGCCGCCGACCCGAAAAGGCCCAACCCGCGCGGAAACTCAACCGCCAGGAACGCAACATGGCCCTTGTCGC
>JABMPG010000541.1 GCA_013203855.1 bacterium | reverse complement strand
TTCGATCTGGTTGCTCTTTTCGTAGAGGACAGCCAGGCGCATCGTGACTTCTTTCTGGAAGTCCGGAGCGGCCTGAAGAGTGCCGGACGTGCGCTGGATTTCGTCGATAGCCCGCTGGATCTCACCCGCCTGCTCCCAGCTGGAAATCCGGTTGAGATAGGCGGCCTTGGCGACTTCGGCGGTCATGGGCGCGCGCGCGATGATCTCGGCCCAGATCTCGCGGGCTTCATCGAGTTCCCCGCTCTGGGCAAGGGTAAAAGCCATGAGTCGACGGGCTTCGATAGCCACGGGGCTATCCGGATCGGCTTCGATGATCTGCTCGCACTTGTACTGAACGCCGATGAGGTCGCCTCTCTGAGCCGCGCTCATCGCCTCGTCCAGCAAATCCTGGGGCGTCTTCTTGCGGCAGCCGCTCAAGCACAACAACATAGCCACCAAGGCGAAGATCACCCAAGCCTTCATCCAAGTGGTTTTCCGATTGCAACAACGCATATTCGTGTCCTTTGCCAAGCAGAAATCCCCGCCTCTGAACCTGTCAGGCGGGCAGATTCGACAGATAGAGAACATTAGCAGAAGACTGCGCCGAATCAAAGGAATTCCTTGAGCTGGCGCCAACCGTAACGGACGTAATTGAAGAACTCGCGCAGGGACCGGCTTCGCAGCAAAGTCCGAAACACGACGTGGGGCTGGAGGTAGAAATCCTTGAGGGCGTGGGCGCGGGCTTCGGACAGTTCCTCCATGCTCAGTCGCAGGGAGGGCATGGCGGGACGGTCATAGGCTTCTCGGGGAATCTCGCCCGGTTCGAGGAGCCCATCCCGAACTGCCTGCTCGTAGAGATTCGTTCCCGGAAAGGGATAGGCGTAGAAAACTTCGAGAATGTCGGGGTCGATCTCCCGTGCGAATTTTTCGTTGGCCCGAAGGGTTTCGGGCGTTTCCCAGGGCAGGCCGACGAGGAAGTAGATGCTGGAAAGGACTCCGGCACGGCGAGTCATTCCAAGAGCCTCGCGAGCGGTATCAAGATCGGTTTTCTTGCCGATGTGGTCCAGCATTTCCTGACTGCCGCTTTCAATGCCGAAGGCAATGATCCAGCATCCGGCGCGTTTCATCTCGACCAGCATTTCCGGGTCAAGTGTATCAACACGGCTGTTGCACGACCAGGATATGTCCAGACCGCGTTTCTGGATCTCGCGGCACAGATCAAGAACCCAGTCCCGCCGGGCGGTGAAGAGGTCGGACCGGAATAGGAAACTCCGAATGCCGAACTGGTTCACGCATTCCTCGATCTCGGCGAGAATGTTCTCCACAGAGCGTGTCCGATTGCGCCTGCCCGCGACCTGGTTGGCGAGACAATAGACACAGTTGAAGGGACAGCCCCGGTTCGTGACCAGGGTCGTCTGCATCTCGCCCGTGTCGGGTCGCCGATAAAGACTGTTGTTCGCCAGCCCGCGTGCGGGAAAAGGGATCGAGTCCAGATCTTCGACGAAAGGCCGGTCGGGGTTGCGGATCACTTCTTTCGGATCATTCGGTGCGCGGAAAGTGAGACCGAGAATCTCGCCCCAGGGCTTTCCCTCGGCGATTTCGCGGCATGCAGGTTCGAATTCGCCACGAAAAACGAAGTCCAGGGCGGGGTTTTCTTCCAGAGATACCACGTCGAGGGTGTTGAAGTGAGCGCCCTTTGCTCCGAGCAAAACCGCAGGCAGGGACTCCTTGATCCGCGCGGCCACTTCCATGTCCTTCTGAAAGCCGGGCGTGGTGATACTGAGCACGACGATCTCGGCTCCGAACTCCCGGATGTCGGCGAAAAGGTCAGCCACGTTCTTTTTCTCGCCGGGATAGTCCACGAGGCGGCAGTCGGCGCCAGCCTGTTGGAAGGCGGCGGCGGCATAGAGGAGATCGACGGGCGGCCGCAGTTCAACGGTCACCATGTGCTTGATGGGCGTCTGACAACGATCTTCTCGGATATAGAGACCCGTCGGAGGAACAACCAGGAAGACCTTCTGAATCGGCTTGCCGGCCATAATACTCCAAGTCCGCCTACTGATCGGACGCCTGTGCGGAACGGGGAGAAGAGAAGGGCTCATCGTCTTCCTCTTCGTCCTCTTCGTCCTCTTCGCCAGCGGGGCGAAGGTCGCCGCCCTCGGGGAAGAGGCGGCCCAAATCCGCGGCACTGGCGGCAGCCCGGAACTGGCCGAGGCGGGCCGTGATGTTGATATAGGAGATCAGTTGGAGGACGAGTTCGCTTCCGTGGACTCGGGCGTAGCCCCAGAAAAGGCTGAACAGCATTAGGAAGAGGACGGGAAGCCACCATCCGAAAAGAAGCAGATCCTCACCGGCTTTGCTCACCGTTTCGGGCGTCGCGGCGGGAAATGCCGGGCAGAGCCAGACCGTCAGGCACGCCAGAAGAAAAGATGTGAAAAGCCCTGCGGCGACAGACGCTGCGGTTCTCTGTTCGCTGAACCAGTTGTACAGGCCGGGGCTCAGTTCGGCCAGAACGCCCTCGTGATAAGTCACGACCAGTTCATAGTCGGTCCCTTTTCCCGCCTTGCCTCGCCCCCCGAGCGTATTCCAGATACGGCGAAGGGTGCTCGAAGATTTCGCAACCCCCTTAGGCTTGCCGTTTCCCAGCCCAAGCAGGTGTTGCGCGCGGCGGATCAGCGCGTAAAGGAACGGCGCGACGACCGCTGCCAGGGCGACGATCAGGGCGTTCATCACAAAAAGGGCCACCAACGCGACGAGGACGGTAGCGATCAAGAGGGCAGAGTCCAGGCTTCGGGGGATCATGACACCCCCGGCCGGAAGGGTAACGCGATCGACAATCAGCCGGCTCAAATTCACGCCGGGGTGGACCATGCACCACCAGCCCAGCGCGATGAAGTAGGCCAATGCGGGAATCGGGTTGCGGAAAAGCCGATCTAGTCTCATGACATTCCTCTATTTCGGATTCTTCACATAGACGCCGCCGCGGCAGCGCTGGAGGTAATGCAGGGAGTAGACTTGGCCGGTCATCTCCAGGTCATCGCGATAGACCGGGTCGTGCCAGCCTTCGATATCGATGCAGCCCCGAAAACCCGCCATGCGAAGCTCGCTGATCACGTCGGTCCAGTCGAGGTCCCCGAAGCCGGGGGTGCGATGCCAGGCGAACTGCTGCGGGCCACAAATTCCGTGGTGGTGAATGAGATCCCACCGGATCGTAGCGCACTTGCCATGCACGTGGAAGATCCTTTTCAGCCATTGACGGAGCTGATGAATCGGGTCGATCAACTTCACCATCTGGTGGCAGGGCTCCCACTCAAGGCCGATGTTCTCATGGGGCGTGGCCTCGAACATCAATTCCCACGCGTTCGGAGTGTGGGCAATGTTCCAGTCGCCCTGTTTCAAGTCGCCGCCCATGTCGCAATTCTCAAAGGCAAGCCGAACGCCCTTCTCTCCTGCCCGATCGGCGAGAGGCGAAAAGACTTCCTTGTATCGCGAAATCGAATCCGGGATGGGCTTGCCGCGAAGCCGGCCGGTGAAACCAGTGACCAGGTCGCAGTCGAAAAGATGGGCGTTGTCGATCAGCGCCTCCCAACTCTCCCGTGTTTTCTGCGCGCCCTCGTCCTCTTCCAGTGGATTGCCATAGACAGAGACGGTGCTGATAATGCCGTTCGTGCCTTCGAGCGTGGTCTTCAGGTCCTCTGCCAACTCTCCGAGGTTGATCGATCCCACGTTTCTCCCGAAAGCGAGAGAGAAACTCTCGAAGCCGTAGGCCTGGATTTCGCTGATGTAACGCGGCGAGTCCTGTCCACGATTCACCAACGTGCCGATACGAATATCCTGATGGTCTTTTCTTTCTGCGGTAGTCATGCTTGTCATCCTCCTGGATGGATCGTGACCAACTCGTTTTTCGTGGAACTCTCAACCGCCCCGAATACCATGGCGAGGCTCTTGATGTTGTCCGTGCAGATCGTCTGCGGCGCGGTTCCGGAACGGACACAATCGACGAATTCCCGGATACATGCCGCGTGGCCGCTTAGGCCGGGGGGAGCGATTACGGGGACTTCAAGGTCGCGGAGTTTCGACCGGAAACCGTCTGTTTCCTCGACACACTGAGCCCGGAACCCGTTCGCTCCGTCCCAGGTGATGGCGCCTTTTTCTCCAACGATGCGCCATTCGCTCTCCCACGTCGTGTTGAGACCTTCGGCGCACCAGCTTCCCCGATACGTGTAAACGACGCCCCCGCACATCTGGAACACGGCGACGGCCGAGGCATCCCGATCATACCACGAACCCCGGGGATTCCACTCCTTACAGAATACGGATTCCGGATTGGTCCGCGAGAGGAATCTTGCAGCGTCGAACGTATGAATGGCCATGTCGAGAAGCAGAACGTGCGCCATGTGATCTCGGAACCCGCCAAAATGGGCGCCGATATAGAAGTCGCTGTTGACGGTCGTGATGGGCCCGATGGCTCTGGAATCGAGAAAGTCGCGCAGACGCTGGATGTTCGGGTCGTACCGCCGGTTCTGCATCACGGCGTGGATTCTCCCGGAATCGCTGGCGGCCTGGACCATTCGGCGGGCGTGATCCATGGTGTCGGCCAGCGGTTTTTCGCCGAGAACATGGCAACCCCTCCCAAGAGCCGTGCAAGCCACCTCCTGGTGCGCCTCGGGGATCGTGCAGTCGAAAACAAGATCGGGCCGGAGCGCGTCCAGCATGGCGGAGAGGTCTGTCCCCGTCAGGACATCCCGGAGAGAGAACTCATCCGCGCGTTTTCGGGCAAGATCTTCGCGCAAGTCGACCAGGCCGGCAAGTTCGAGATCTTCCATGCCGGAAACCGCTCTGAGCCAGGCGGCGGATATGCCTCCGCAACCGACGAGGACCGCCCGGATTTTCGCAGTCATTGCACTGATTTCCTTCGTCTTCTCGGTGTTCCACCGGCCCCCGTCAGGGCCAAAAACAAGCGAAGGAAAAAATATCAGCGGGGCCGGGTAATGTCAATGAACGAATCCGGCACCATCCTCGGAGACGGTTCACCTTGACACCCCGCCCGTTCTGGCCGAGAATTCAACTTCGCGCATGCGAAGAGAGTGTCGAACCACGGGAGGATTTCATGAAGCACATCTTAGGAATAATAGTCCTGATCATTGCCGTCTGCGCCGTTTCGGCCATCCGAGCCGACGACTGGCCCCAATGGCGCGGATCAGACCGGGAAGCCATCAGCCACGAGGAGGGCCTCATGGCCCAGTGGCCCGCCGAAGGTCCCGCCCTGCTGTGGGAGATCCCCCTCGGCGAGGGTTACTCCTCCATAGCGGTCGTCGGGAATCGGATCTACACCCAATACCAGCGCGACAAGGCACAGTGGGCGGGCTGTTTCGACGCCGCCACCGGAAAGCCGGTCTGGGAAATTCGCACCGGCGACGAATTCCGCGTCCAGGACTACCACGGCCCCCGGTCCACGCCGACCGTTGACGGCGATCGCGTCTACATCCTCGACGCCTTGGGCAACCTCCATCGCGTCCAGGCCGCCACGGGCGAGATCGACTGGCAGAAAAACATTATCGAAGGCATGGAGGCCAAGAACCTCCAATGGGCCGTCTCCATGTCCCCCCTCATCGACGGAGAGAAACTGATTGTCAATCCCGGCCAGTCCGAGGGCAATTCCATTCTCGCGCTGAACAAAGAGACCGGTGAGATCATCTGGAAGGCCAAAGACCCCGCCACTGGCGAGGGCCTGAGCGACCTGGCGGGCTACAGTTCCCCCATCATCCGCGAACTCGCCGGACAGCGCCAGATCGTCCTCTTCGTTGGAGCCGGCGCGCTCGGCGTGAGCCCTGAGGAGGGCAACCTGCTCTGGCACTTTCCGTGGAAGACCAGCTACAACGTCCACGCCGCCACCCCCATCGTCCACAACGACCGGGTCTTTATCAGTTCGGGATATAACGTGGGCTGCGCAGTCATCGAAATCCAGCCTGACAGCCCACAGAAAGCCGTCGAAATCTGGCGCAACAAGGCCATCCGAAGTCATTTCGGCACCCCCATCCTCTACGAGGGCCACCTCTACGGCTTTGACGACCGTATCCTCACCTGCGTGGATTTCGAAACAGGCGACACAAAGTGGACCAACAAGGATTTCAACAAAGGAACCCTCGTCATGGCGGGCGGGTGGTTCTACGTCCTCGGCGAAAAGGGCAACCTCGCCCTCATCGAACCGTCTCCCGAGGCCTTCAAGCCTGTCTCCCAGTTCCAGACGATTCTCAGCGCGAAACGCTGTTGGACCATGCCCACGGTCGCTAACGGCCGCCTCTTCGCCCGGGACGAAGCCAAGATGGTCTGCTACCAGGTCAGTGAAGCGGCCCAGTCGCCTTCGCCTGAGAAGCCAACAGAGTAATGTTTGCAGGATGATGTTTGTGGCACAGTCGCCCCCGGCTGTGCATCCGTCGGACTACCGCTCTCGAATATGCAGCGCCGCCGTGGGACAGGCCTCCGCACACTTTCGGGCCGCTCGACGAAGCCCCGCAGGCAGATCCGCCCCCAGCGGCACTGTCACACGCGTCGGAAACCCTCGCCCCGAAAAAGCCAAGCCGATATTTTCACCTTCCGCCTCGGCCACGTTCAGACATAGGCCGCACAGAATACACTTGCCCGGCTCATAGATGATTTCCGGGTGCGCCACATCCGGCGCCTGACGTCGGCTCTCCCCCTCGTACCGATACGGATCGATCCCATACTCCCCTCCATAATGCCGCAACCGGCAGGTCGTCTCTTCCGCGCAGCTGCACTGAAGACACCGCAAAGCCTCATCGGCGCAGTCCCGCAGGGAAACCTGCCCGGGATCGCCCTGGAGCGTATGCGTCTCACTCCCCCCCGCGTCGGGCAACTCATGCAGGGATTTCAGGGCCGAAATCTGATCCTCGACGCCATTGACACGGTTGGAAAAACAGAAGGGCCGGGGCTGACCCGTCACTTCATTCCCCCGCAGAAACTGGTCCGCCGAGAAAGCGGCCGCCTTCCCCGAAGCCACGGATCGCACCACGTTGGCCGCGCCCGTGACGAACTCCCCCGCCACAAAAACACCCGGCAGCGTCGTCGCCTGACTCCGCCGGTCCATTTCCACACCCTTCTCCGTCACTCCAAGCCCCAGCGATTTCGCGAAACTCAAATCGGGCCGGCGGCCTTCGCCCGGAAAATCCACCCCTGCCCCCAAAGCCAAAACCACCGCGTCGTACTCGCCACGAAGGTCCTCGAGGGAACCGTCCCGCCCTAGCTGCCAACCCGGCCGGAAGGGCCCCCCCCCCGCCATCAGACACTCGATCTCCGAGTCCACGGCCTCGGGCTCGATCAGATCGCCGGGCATGGACCGCATCAGCCCTCCCGCCTCGTGCGACTGGTCGAAAAGCACACACTCATGCCCGGACAAACGCAGTGAAAACGCCGCCGCCAGACCGGCCGGACCCGCCCCCACCACGGCCGCCCGCTTCCCGCTCGAAGCCGCCGCATCGG
>JABMPG010000540.1 GCA_013203855.1 bacterium | reverse complement strand
GGAGTCGGAGGGTGCGGACGGCTGCGCGTCTTTCGCGGCGGATGGCGGGTAGGAGGTGTGGGCGCGGGTCGATCATGGCGGGGATGATAAAGGGAGGGTGGGGTTGGTGTACATTCCCTTGGGGGTGCTTATGGGCGCAGAAGAAGACAACAGTCGTATTTCGCTCTGGGGTCTTGCCGTTTCCGGGGTGTTGGATCGGTCTTGTAATCCTCAATCGTTCTGACCTATAGTGGATTTTATTGGCAATACTTGACGGAACTTGAGAAAGGAGAACGTGACCATGTCGGATTTACCCCCTAATGAGACGGTGGCGGATGAGTTACCCTCCAAGGACGCCCGGATGTGGGCGACTCTGGCCCATCTTGGGGGATTCCTGTTTTTCATCCCCTTTCTGGTCCCTCTTGTCATCTGGCTCCTCAAGCGTGATGAGTTTTCCTATGTGGACCAACAGGGCAAAGAGGCGCTCAACTTCCAGATTGTCGTTGCCATCGGGTTACTGATCTGCACGGCTCTCTACACGGTGTTCTGCATCGGCGGGCTGCTGCAGCTGGTCATCGTGATCGCGGACATCATCCTGGCGGCCATCAGCGCCAACAAGGGTGAACCCTATCGCTATCCGTTCTCGATCCGGTTCATCAAATAAGTCTTTCCATGCGCGTTTCCTGCCTCCAGTTGGCAATTTCCGAGGGCTCGAAAGAGGAGAATCTCGACCGGGCCTTGTCGTTGTTTGCCCGTGCGCCCGTTAGCGACCTCTATCTGCTGCCGGAGCTTTGGCCGACGGGGTATTTTGCCTTTGATCGGTATGAATCGGACGCGGAAGGTATGGATGGGCCTCTGGTTCACGCTTTCCAGAAGGTCGCGTTCGAGCGCGAGGCGTGGGTTTTCATGGGGACTTTTGTCGAGCGGGAGGGAAGCCATCTTTACAACACTGCCCTCCTTATCGATCCGGTCGGCGCGGTCTCGGTGCGCTATCGCAAAATTCATCTGTTCGGTTTCGAATCGGAAGAGCGTCGGCTCGTGACACCCGGTCGGTGTCCCGTGACGGCTGCGACTCCCTGGGGGACGGCGGGGTTGTCCATCTGCTATGATCTTCGCTTTCCGGAACTCTACCGCGCCCTTCTCGACCATGGCGCGGGCGTGTTCCTCGTGGCGTCGGCGTGGCCGGCAGCGCGGCTCGAGGCTTGGCATCTGTTCTGCAGGGCGCGGGCCCATGAGAATTTGGCGTTTCTTATCGCCTGCAACGCGGCGGGGGAAAGCCGGGGGCATCGCCTCGCCGGCCATAGCGCGATCGTCGATCCCTGGGGCCGGGTTCTCGCCGAAGGGGGTGGAGAAGAGGCGGTTCTCAGTTTCGAAATCGACCCGGAGGAAGTCGAGAGGGCGAGGGGGAGTTTTCCCGCGTTGGAAGATCGATAGGAGTCTGGGGTTTTCGGTTTGCAGTCGGTGGTTGAGTGCGGATTTCGGGTTTTGATGCGGGTACTTCTCGATTTAGTGTTTACAGCCGGAGGGCTGCCGTCTACAGTGCGAGATCGGGCGTCGCGGTTGTAGTTGAGAGCCTCCGTGCTTCATGAACAACTCCAAACGGCAAACTGTAGACCTATGAGCAAGAAGCGCATCATCTCCGCCGTTCGCACGGCTTCCGAAGAGTCGGTGTGGCGCGAGGTTTGGGCGGCGCGGTCCATCTGGTGGCTTCTGGTGCGGCGGGATTTGCGGGCGCGGTATGCCGGGTCGATGCTGGGCGTGATGTGGAACGTTATTCACCCTGTGATCATGGTCGCTATCTATATTCTGATTCTGGGGACGATTCTGGGGGGCAAGTTCGGCGCTGGCGTCGACCGCAGCGATTATGTGGTTCATCTCGTGGCGGGGATCATTCCGTGGCTGGTTTTTCAGGAGATCGTGCTGCGGTGTTCGGGGATTATTCCTGAGAATGCGGTCCTGATCAAGAAGGTAGCCTTTCCGGAAGTCGTTTTGCATCTGACCGTTGCGGTGAATACGTGTTTCATTCACTTCATCAGTTATACGGCCCTGGTGGTCATTCTCTCGTTAGTCGGCGGTTGGCCGGGATCCGCGGCGCTGGTCTGTTACGTTATTCTTCTTGCGGTCGCGTTTTTTGCCTTGGGCATCGGGCTGACTATTTCCGTTTTCAACATCTATTTTCGCGATGTTGGCCAGGTTGTTTCCGTCGGGCTTCAGTTTCTTTTCTGGTTTACGCCGATCGTTTACTGGCGTGAGATGATTTCAGGCGGGGCGGGGTCTGTGGTGGGTTTTTTTTCGAGTTTGATGGAGTTCAATCCGGTTTTTCACTTCACCGCAGTGAGTCAATGGATTTTCGGGGATGGGCAAGCGTTTGGCGATCCGGGCGGGGCGTTTTCGTGGACGAGTGCCTTGGTGGTTGTGGTCGCGCCTGTGCTCGCGGTGTGGATCGGGTTAGCGGTTTTTAATCGTTTCAAGAGGGATATTCTGGATCATGTGTGAGAATTCAGGAACGGAGGGGGCTTAGCCTTCGGCGAACTCGCCGAGGCGATATAGGTTGGCATAGTGCCCGCCGCGCGCCAGGAGTTCGTCGTGGGTTCCCTTCTCGATGATGCGGCCTTCGTCGAGGACTACGATCTGGTCGGCGTGCATGATGGTGGTGAGTCGGTGTGCGATCACTACGACGGTCCGGTTCTGCATGAGATGCTGGAGGGCGTGTTGGACTGCGGATTCGGATTCGTTGTCGAGGGCGGAAGTGGCCTCGTCCAGGATGAGGATTTCGGGATCCTGACAGAATGCGCGGGCGATTGCGATGCGCTGGCGCTGTCCTCCGCTCAGGCGACTGCCTCCGGGTCCGACGGAGGAGTCGTATCCTTTGCCTCCGTCCAGTCCGATGATGAATTCGTGGGCATTGGCGGCTTGGGCGGCGTCCTCGATCTGCTCCTGAGTAACGGTGTTCGAGCCGTAGGCGATGTTGCGTGCGATGGTGTCGTTGAAGAGGATCGTTTCCTGGCTGACGACGCCGAAGAGTCTGCGGAGGTCCTTGAGTCGCATGGCGCGGATGTCCACTCCGTCGATCTCGATTCGTCCTTGGGCGGGATCGAAGAAACGCAGGAGGAGATTGGCGAGGGTGGACTTTCCTGATCCGCTTCGTCCGACGATCGCGGTCGTGGCTCCCTTTGGGATGAGGAGATTCATGTTCTGGAGGACGATCTGGGCGTTGTAGGCAAATCTGAGGTCCAGGACATGGATGCCGTCCCGGATGTTTTCGATGCGGACGGGCGGGAGGTTTTCGGGGGGATCGGTGATGGTGGGGCGGAGGTTTGTGATTTCGAGGATGCGCTCGGCGCTGACTTTTGCCGTTTGCCAGGTGACGTTGATGCCTCCGAGTTTTTTGAGCGGGCGATAGAGTTGGGCGAGGGCTCCGATGTAGAGAATGAAGGTGCTGGCGTCCATGCGTTCGTTGCGGATGACGATATGGCCTCCCATGATGAGGATGGCTCCGAGGCCCACGGAGCCGAGGAGGACCATCAGTGGGGAGGAGGCAAACCGGGCGATCCGGCGTTTCATTTCGAGGCGGAAGATTTTTTCGTTTTCGTCGCAGAATTTCTGGATTTCGTGTTCTTCTGTGGTGAGGGCCTTGATGAGTCGGACGTTCTGGAGCGATTCGTTGGCGGTGGCCGATAGTCGGTCGCCGCGTTTTTTTTGCTTGCGGGTCACTTTTTTCAGGACGCGCGCGAAGAAGAGGAGGAGTCCAACCGCGGGCAGAAGGCCTACGAAGGCGATCAGTGTCATTTTGTAGTTGAGAATCAGGAGGAAGCTTATGATGAAGATCAGCTGGATGGACTGCTGGAGGAGGTCCTTGATCAGGTACTCGAGCATTTTGCGGATGCTTGTGACGTCGCTTCCGATGCGGCTCATGAGATACCCGACGGGATGCTCGCCGAAGTATGACATGTCCTGGCGGAGAATGTTGCGGAAGATGTCGTTCTTGATGTCCACTACTGCCCTGTATAGGGCATAGGAGAGATTGTATTGGCTGGCGTAATCTAACAGACCGTTTGCGAGTGAGGAGAGAATCATGATTCCGGCCAGAAACCACAGGCAGTTGATCTTGTGTTCCGCGCCGCGGTCGGCGTAGCGATAGAATCGGATGAGGGTCTCGTAGCCTTTTTCCCTGAAGTGCAGGATCTGTTGTTGGAGGCGGGCCTGGACGCGTTGTGCGCGGTTCTCGGAGTCGAGGTCTTTCTGGATTTCCTGGCGGCGCTCCTCGACCCTCTTGGCGTATTCGGTTTCCCGCTCTTCTACTTTCTCATTTCCGAACAGGACGTCGAGGGCGGGTTTTGCGAGGAATAGGCTATATGTGCCTAGGAAGCCCACTCCAAGCATGCATGTAATGCCGAAGATGAGGCGTAAGCGATGGGGTCTGAGATATCGAAAAAAAGGCAGGAGGAACATATGGTGAGGGGTGTTCCCGGGAGATGCGTAGGCTGTTTCCCCCCGAAGGGAGGTCTCCAGAACAAGTCAGGATAGACCAGCGGGGATCTTTGAACAAGTGAATTTGCCGGTGTTCGCGAAGGGGCTTTTCTCATTTGCATTATTCCTGTCTTTCGTTAATCTATCTCGCCGGAGAATGGAACGGTGGACTATCCGAATGAGGAAGAGGACTCTCTCATGCACCCCCGCGAACGATTTCTGATAGATAGAGGTTGGCGATTTCACTTGGGCGATCTGGCGCCGAAACAGACCCGTTGGGGCTGGATTAAATCGGGCGTTTTCAATCAGAGCGGGGAACGGGCTTTGCTCGATGATTCGGGCTGGCGTGTGGTCGATCTGCCGCATGATTTCGTGGTGGAAGGGAACTTTGCGCCGTCCTCCGAGACCTTTGGCAAGGGTCACGATATTCCTGAGATGGAGTTTGTGACGAATCTGCATCATGCCCATGGCGATCTGCCCGGCGGGGTGGCGTGGTATCGGAAACGTCTCGATATTCCGGCCTCCGATGCGGGGCGGCGTATCGTGGTTGAGTTTGATGGGGTTTTTCGTGACTGTGAGGTGTATCTCAACAATTTCTTCATCGGCCGTCACCAGAGCGGTTACACGAGTTTTCAGTTCGATGTGACGGATTTTTTGCATTATGGGGCGGAGAACGTGCTGGCGGTGCGTGTGGATGCCTCTGAATATGAGGGCTGGTTTTATGAGGGAGGGGGGATTTACCGGCATGTGTGGTTGACTAAGACTGATGCGGTTCATGTTGCGCCGTGGGGCGTTTTTGTCTCGGCTGAGCCGCAGGCAGGTGTGGGGAGCGCTTCGGCCAAGGTGTCGGTTCGGACGGAGGTGTCAAGCAAACAGGATGGGCCCTTTGAGGGTCGGCTTGTTTCGACTGTGTTTGATTCGTTGGGTAGAGAAGTGGCCCGGGTAGAGTCGGCTCTTGTCGTGCCGGGTTGGCGTGAGGTCGAGATGACGCAGGAATCGGAGGTGGAGAGCGCGGAGCTTTGGTCGATTGAGGCTCCCCGTCTCTACACGTTGCGTACGGAGGTCGTGGGTGATGAGGGCGCGGTCTATATCGTCGATACGACTTCTGGCATCCGGAAGATTCATTTCGATCCGGACAAGGGTTTCTTTCTCAATGACCGGCCTGTGAAGATTCAGGGGATGTGCTGTCATCAGGACCATGCGGGGGTGGGCGCGGCCCTGCCTGACCGGCTTCAGGAGTACCGTGTCGAGAAGCTTAAGGAGATGGGTTGCAACGCCTATCGCACTTCTCATAATCCTCCGACGCCGGAGTTGCTGGAGGCGTGCGATCGGTTGGGGATGCTTGTCATGGACGAGACTCGGCTTCTGAGCAGCGATCCCGAACATTTGCGGCAGATGACGGACCTTGTGCGGCGGGATCGGAATCATCCTAGTGTGATTCTGTGGTCGATCGGGAACGAGGAGTTTCACTTGCAGGCGATGGAGCAGGCTCCGCGAATCGCGCATACGCTGAAAGAGGCGGTTCGCGCCCTGGATCCGACCCGTCTCGTCACGCTTGCGGTGGTCTATTGGAATCCGGTCGAGAAGGACTGGGACCCGGTGGAGACTCTTCTGCCTCTGGCGGATGGTAAGCCTTTAGCCACGCGGCGCAACTGTTTCGCTTTTCCTGCTTTTTCCCATAGCTTTTTGGTTTTTTGGCATGTAACTTGTACGCATGACCAGAGAACTGACCGTCAATGACCTCC
>JABMPG010000539.1 GCA_013203855.1 bacterium | reverse complement strand
GATCTACACCGATCCGAACGGGGACGGCAGGCTTGACGACGGCACCGAGATGGCCCGAGGCGAGAACTGGGCGCAATTCGAGTCTCCCCGCAAGATCCTCGCCGGAAAACCCGAATCGTGGATCGTTGCCGCCCTCGTCGACGAAGGCCTCGGAACCTATACCCTCCAGGCCAGCCTCTCTCAGATCGACTGGATCCTGTCCGAAACCCAGGGCGGGGCCGGGGACAGCGTCATCCAGAGCCCGGCCGCTCTGTCCGCCTCTATAGAGCCCCAGTCACTCGCCTTCCCGACGGCACCCTTGACGGCCCTCTTCTTCGAAGAAACCTGGCCCGCGGTCGGCCCCCTCTCGCCTATCCTCCCCGACGGACAGATTGACCCCTTCGACCCGGACGGTCACGGCGCCCTCTACGGGGGCCAGAATCCATGGGGCTACGATTTTCTCTTCAAAGTAGACGTCTACGGCGGAGGATTCCGGAACGTGCACGGAAGCGACGCTCTCGGTCGCGAGACCTGGTGGTCTCCCGTCGAACCCAACTTCTGGACGAACATCTCCTACAGTGTCCCCATGCAATACACCCACTACAGACCCGGCGAGCCCATCGTGCGGGACTACGACTTCATCCGCCTGACCTACACCGCCATCGTGACCCATCCCCTGGCCCAGGACGACATGCCCTGGTTCAACTACAAGGTCGAAAGCCGAAGCCAGTTCCAGGTGATCCTCTCGGACGACGAAAACGATCTCCGGCTCCAACTCGAACCCGCCCTGGGGGACGACCCCGCCTGTAGCCTCTACTGCGCTGGAGGAGACGAAACTCTCATCTGCCGCAGCTCCGACCCCCTGTCCGACTATCTGCCCGGCGGAACCGGCACCCTCGACGTCACCCTCGATTTCTCCTGGCTCGACCCCGACCACATGCTCTGCCGCTTGCGGCTGCAGAACGCGGACGACCCGGGCCGCACCTTCGAAACCACCACCGTCATCGATGGAGCCCTCGAAAAGTTGGCCAACATCAAACTCAATTTCTGCCCCTTCTCGAACGCCTTCATTGACGATATTCGCATCGAGGGGTATGGCGACCGGAGATTCCCCAAGACCGTATCAATTCAACCTGAAGGTCCCAACCCCACCAGCGCCTCCTCCGCCCGGTTTACGGTGCGCTTCTCCGAGCCGGTCACAGGTGTGGATGCGGGGGATTTCTCCATCTCTGCCGCGTCCGACATTGAGGGAGCCTTCGTCACCGGCGTCGTTCCTGTCACTGGCGAAGAATGGCTCGTGACCGTCGAGACGGGCGCGGGCAGCGGCACGATTCGGCTGGATCTGATCGACGATGATTCAATCCGCGACGCGGAGAGCAAACCTCTGGGAGGCGACGGTCTGGACAACGGCAGCTTCCTTCTGGGCGCTCCCCTTCTGATCGACAAGACCCCGCCGGCTGTTGACACGACGGCGCCCGAACGCGAAGCCTTTGTGGCCGAGCTGCCCGGCATCATGATTGTGTTCGGCGAGCAGGTGACAGGCGTGACGGCAGCCGACCTTCAGGTGAACGGCCAGCCCTCCACGCAGGTCACCGGCGCCGGCATCGGACCCTACATCTTCTCGGGCTATCCTGTTCCGGCCGACGGCGTTGTAAACATCGTTCTGCAGTCCGGTGCGATCGCCGACGCTCTGGGCAATTTGTTCGTGGGCGACAACTGGTCCTACCGCAAGGACTCGTCGGCCATCACCGTCGCTCTTTCCTCGCTGGACGTGGCCGCAAACGGGAGCACCTTCGACTTCCCGGTGCGCTTTCAGGCTGCATTCTCCCAAGGCGTGCGGAGTTTTGACGCCTCGGACATCCACGTGTCGAACGGCGCGGTTCAGAATCTGGCCGCTTTGACCAGCGCCACCTACGTCTTCGAGATTGCCCCGTCCGGCCTGGGAGACGTGACCGTCGAGATTCCCTCCGACACCGTCGAATCGGCTCTGATTTTCGGCCGGTTCAACGTCTCCTCCGGTGTCTTCCGATTCACTTGGGAGGAAAACGATCCGCCCCTGAAGCCATCGAACGTCTCGCCTTTGAACGGAGCCACGGGCCTTCCGCTGTCGGTCATTCTCCAGGGCTCGGCTTTCCTGGATCCTCAGAGCGGTGAAACCCACACCGCCTCCCAGTGGCAGGCGCGGCTCGCCTCGGCTCCGGCCGACTACTGCGAAACGGTTCTGAATCATCTCGCCGTGGGAGAAGACCTCGTCTCGATTCAGATCGAGGCCGGAACGTTCGATGGTGGCGTGTCTTATTTCTGGCATGTGCGCTATCGCGACGGCCAGGGCGCCTGGAGCCCGTGGTCGACCGAAACCGGGTTTACCGTCACGGCATCGCCGAACCACCCGCCCCAGACCCCGGTGAATGTCTCTCCCGCCGCCGACGCGACCAGCCTCTCCCTGACGCCCGTCCTCATCAGCTCCGCATTCATCGACTCTGATGCGGGAGACGCCCACGCCGCCTCGCAGTGGCAGGTGCGGCTCGCAGCCAGCGCCCTTGACTACTCCACGCTTGCCTTCGGTTCCGGCGCGACAGACTCGGGCCTGACTTCGTTCGACCTCCCGGCCGGACGCCTGACTCCCAATACGGCCTATGCCTGGCGGGTTCGGCACATGGACTCCGTCGGCGCATGGAGCCTCTGGTCGGCTGAGACCCGATTCTCGACCGATGGCGTTGCTCCGAACCATCCCCCCAGTGGCCCGGTCAATATCGCTCCGGCCGGCGGGCAGACCGGCGTTTCTCTCACACCGCGACTGGGGGGCTCGCCGTTCGCCGACCCGGACGCGGGCGACACGCAGACCGCAACGCAATGGCAGGTGCGAGCGGAAAGCAACGACTACACCAGTCCCGCCTACGATTCCGGCATCCTCGAGATCCCCTCCATCGGCCACACGCTGCCCGAGAATCAGATGTCGGAAGACACCGTCTATTTCTGGCGTGTCCGGTATCGCGACTCGCGGGGAGTCTGGAGCGCCTGGTCGGCCGAGACTTCGTTCAAGACCATTCAGGCTGGCGATATTTCCGCGCCCGAGGGTCTTCGTCTCGCCCCGGGAGCGAGGTCGGTCTGGATCACGTGGACCCTCCACAAGGACTATCGCGTAACCGGATACAGCGTCTATCGGGCCGACTCTCCAGGTGGACCGTGGACCAGCCCGCTCAACGTCGCGCCCGTGCAGGACACCGAGTATCTCGACACCGGTCTCACTGCCGGGAACCGATTCTACCGCCTGTCTGCAGTGACGGCTGATGGGGTTGAGAGCACCCTCACCGCGCCCCAACTCGCCTTCGTCGGCGAGACAGCCGTCTTCCTCACGGATGTCGTCGGAGAACCGGGTCAGACCGTGTCGCAGATGGTCACTATCGACAACCCCAACGACATCGCCAACCACGGCCTGCAGATCGAGGTTCTCTACGATCCCGCCCTCCTCACGGCCCTGTCCCTGCACAAGACCATCCTGACCAGCGGTTTCTCATTTAGCGACAACCTCGCCGAGGCCAACGGCGAGATCATCATTTCCGGCGACGCCAAGGGCCCCGTCATCAGGGGTGAGGGACACATTCTGGAACTGCGGTATCGCATCAACGACGCTGCCCAGTATTGGGACACCGCCCTCACCGGATTCGACCTTGTGGAGATGCTCGACGACGCCTTCCAGGTCGTCTATGCCGACTACACCGACTCGGCCACCGTTACTGTCGCCGCCTCCGCCCCCATGGGCGACCTGAATGCCGACGACCTCGTTTCAATCGAGGACGAGGGCATCCTGGGAGAGATCGTGCTCGGAACGGCGGTTTCCAGTGAGGATCAGAAACGGGCGGGCGACATCAACGGCGACCGGGTTCTCGATTCGGCCGACCTCGTGCTTCTGCATCGGCTGATCCTCGAAGCCGAAGCGACCCAGGAACCGGCCGG
>JABMPG010000061.1 GCA_013203855.1 bacterium | reverse complement strand
CGGTAGCGTTCACGAGTACAACCATAGCCCGACAAACACGTACGGTCAATGTACTAGAATAGAATTCAACGGAATCATCCTTCGAAAGATGGAAGTGCTCGACCGGACTCTCGGAGAGTTGAAATCTCTGGGTGCTCCGAGGGGCGGAGGACGGTTGCCGTGGGGCATGTTTGCGTTTCTGAACCGGGCTTTGGCGAGTTCCTGGTTCTCGGGCTTTCCTGATTCCGCGTTTTTGATCTACACATTCCGCATGTCAGATTGATTGTGTTCGGCATTCCCCCATGACTTTCGGGTATGGCTGGGTATTCGTCCGGTCATCTTTCCGGGACCATTCCGGTCCCAAGGTCCCGATTTCACAGCTATACTTTGCCTGGGCTTATCCAGATGCGGATCGTCGTCGATACGTTCTCCGGGTAGAGAGAGATCCCTCGCGTGTGTTTTCAGGGACAAATGTGGTGTCGCCCAGCCACCTCGCCTGATAGAGATCATGCATCGGCCAGACCACATCTTCTTCTCCGACGCCTTCCCGGATCCCGGCCTATGGACGGACGCGGGAACCGATCTTTCTAGAAATCCGGAAAACATCTCCGTGATCGACCCTATCCGGGTCAACGTAGATTTTTCGGTGCCAGGAATGCGGATATACCGCCAGAACGAAACCAGTCCGTGGCCGGTGATCGTCCATACGGCAGTTGGTCAGGCCCGCTGGGAGGTCTATTCCAACCAGCCGGGATTTTTGCCGGGTTTGGTCGTCCCGACTCTTCTCTACGAGGGCCGGGATTACTGCATCGCAGAGGCTGAAGAGGGGGCCAGTGGAGCGTGGGTGTACCGGTTGAAGCCTTGGCCGAAAGGCGAGGTCTGGCAGCGTGTTGTGGAATTGAATCGGAAGACGATCGAGGAGAAGGAGCGGAGAGAACGGCAGATGGCGCGGGAAGAACTCTGGAGCCACCGATCGGCCTACTATGATCTGTTTCTGGGGTTCCTGCCGGGAAGGCTGCAAGACTTTCTGGGCGAGAAGCTGCACTTTTCAGCGGAAGAGGCCAGCCGCAAGAACGCCTTGGTCGAGTATTTTGTTGTTTTCCCGCTTTGTTTCGTGGGATTCATCGAACCGTTGGAGTTTATCGTGAGTGGAGAGTTTTACACGCCCCTTGGCGCCGGCCTGGGCCTTTTCGCTCTCGCTGTCGAAGGCGCTCTGCGCTGGGGTCACGTGGTGTCAAGCAACCGGCCGTGCGGATTGCTGGCCCTCGAGATTCTGGACGGGATATTGAGATTCGCGACCGCTGGACTAGGTTGTCTGATCGGTTCGAAGAGGTCCGGCAGCCCCCGCCGGGTTCCGTTTCCGGGCTGATCCAACGTCAGATCATCTCATTGGAGCACGCCACGAGCGCCTCCAACTTTTCCATGGCCCGATTCGAGGCCACCGTTTCCACCGCAACTAGATAACCATCCCGCAATGAGGCGACGGTTCCAGCGGTATAGAGCGCGGCTCCTGCGTTCACGAGCGCCATTTCGGCACACGGGCCTTTGCGTCCGCTGAGAACTTCGCGCATTTTTTCGGCGGCCTCTTTCACCGATCCAACCAGGATATCATTCAGATCGATGGCGTGCAGTCCCAGATCGCCAGGGGTTACGGTCCAGGTTTCGATCTTGCCGTCCCGCAGTTCAGTGATCTGCGTGGCGGAGGTGAGGGTGACTTCGTCGATGCCATCTCCCCCATGGACAACCAGCGCCCGTTCGGAGCCCAACTGGCGGAGGACTTCGGCGAATGTCTCCGTGAGTTCGGCGGAGTAAACGCCCATGAGCTGATGGGTCGCGTTGGCCGGGTTCACCAACGGACCGACCATGTTGAAGATGGATCGGATGCCGACTTCGCGGCGAGGGACGGCGGCGAAACGCATGGCGCTGTGGCAGGCGGGCGCAAAAAGAAAACACAGGCCGACTTGGGATAGACAGCGTTCGACTACTTCGAGGGGCGCATCGAGATTTACGCCGAGTTCGGCCAGAACATCGGCGCTGCCGCAAGTACTCGAGATGGCTCGATTCCCATGCTTGGCTACTTGGACGCCGGCAGCGGCGGCAATGATAGCGGCCGCGGTGGAGATATTGAAGGTGCCATAGGCGTCTCCTCCGGTGCCGCAAGTGTCCAGGATAACGCCGGGCGGGCTTTTGATACGCCCCGCTCGTTCGCGGAGGGCCGAGGCGAACGCGACGATGTGCTCGACCGATTCTTTGCGGATGCGCAGGGCGGTGATGAAGGCGGCAATCTGGCAGGCCGTTGCGTCGCCGTTGAGAATCTCGTCGGCAACGTCGCGGGCGTTCTGCGCGGTCAGATCTTCTCCGGCCACCAGGATGGCGATGGCATCTTGGATCATGGCTTCGACTCTTTCAAGGAGACTGACTCGTCTCCAATGGGGCTCTTCGGCTTCGGAAGAGGCCATTTCGGGGTGGGAACAGCTAACGGAGATCCATCCGATCCAGTGTAGTCGGTTTCGAGACCGGGCAGTCCGACAGGCTCGGTTTGTGTGCGCTGCCATTCCGCATCCATCGTTTCGATGGGGTCGTACACAGCGACCGACTGCAGTTGCCGGCGAATCATTTTCAAGTGAGAAAGGGCGTAGGCGAAGCGATCCTTGTAGTAGATCTGCGGCCGAAAGGATCCTCTGGCAGGCGCGTCCTGAAACTGGGGGAAGGGACTCGGGGGTGGCGT
>JABMPG010000538.1 GCA_013203855.1 bacterium | reverse complement strand
TGCATATACTGCTCTGAACTGCTGGGCTTCGCTTCGCCTCAAGTTACTGCGCCCGGGGGCCGATCTAGACGAATATGGATGTTCCCGCTCAGTCGAAGCGGAAGGAGTGTTTCATGTCTATTTCTGGAAGGATCGGGGCGGCTCTTGCAGTCGCTTTTTTGTTATGCGGCCTGGCCGCGAACGCGCGGACGGTCTCGGTGGAAGTTGTTACGCCCGAAAGCGATCTCATTTTCTCAACGATGGACGGCTATGATCTTGTTGAACTCGAAACGGACAGAAGTGGTCTGGACGGCGAGATCGGCGAGCCGTGGTTGCCTGTGCGAAGCGTCCAGGTCCTGCTTCCTCCCGGCGCGCAGATTCGGTCGGTCCAGTCCGTCGTGCTGATCGAGAAGGATCTGGGCGGCCCCTACGAGATTCTTCCGGCCCAGCCCGCCGTTCCGGTGTCGGCTCAGGGCCCTCATCCTTTGGCCCCGCCCAAGGCCGGAGCCTACGCCAGTGCCCTTCCCGCCCGCCCGAATCTTGTGGGACCGGCCCAGGCGGCCTCGATGCGCGGATATCGGCTGGCGGCGGTTCAGGTTTACCCCGTCGATTACATCCCGGCGGAGAAGCGACTGGTCCTTCGCGAGCGGATTCTGGTCTCCATCGAACTCGAGCCGGCCATGAGCCCCCTGTCCATGGCGCCGCGCCGGTCGGTCCCGGTTTTCGACCGGCTTATCGAGTCGACGACTCTCAACGCCTCGGAAGCCGAAGTCCTGGGCTATTTCTCGACCGAGGCACCTCTTCCCGCTGGCGACGACGTGAAGTATCTCCTGATTGGGGACGACGCGACCTTTCCCGCCTTTCAGCCGCTTCTCGACTGGAAGACGAAGAAGGGTGTTCCTGCCGAAGCGATAGATGTCGACACTATCTACGCCAGCTACTCCGGCGCTGACTCGCAGGAGAAGATCAAGGCCTGTATCCGCGACTATGTCCTGAATAAGGGAACCGTCTATGTGGTCCTGGCCGGCGATAACACGATCGTCCCGGACCGCGATTGTTACGGTAGCGTCAACAGCGGCGATTACGTCGATTCAACCATCCCCACCGACCTCTACTATGCCGATATCGACGACCTGAACTGGAATGACGACGGAGATGGCATGGCGGCTGAAGTGAGCGAGGATTCCATCGACATGGCTCCGGACTGCTTTGTGGGACGGCTCCCGATTCGGACCTCAGCCCACGCCACCGCCATTGTCAACAAGACTCTGGCCTACGAGAAGCAGCCTCCGGCCAGCGATTTTTGCGAGAAGATGCTTTTGAGCGGGGTCATGCTCTGGAACGCCGGCGATGCGGAAGCGAAATCCGAGTACCTGTATTCGGACTGGGTCGATCCTTACTGGGGCCCGGTCCGGGATCGTTTCTACGACACGAATACCGATTTCGCGGGCGGGGCAGCCTATGAGGTGTCCACCACGAACATGAACGCCCTTCTGGCTGACGGCTATAATTTTCTCCACATGGCGACCCACGGCAATCAGACGATCTGGGCAACGGAAACGGGCGGGTATTATTACTCCTCCACGGCCAGCAGCCTGAATCACCCCGGCAAGTATGTCAACGTCGTGACGAATGCCTGCATCACCAACGCCTTCGAGAATAGTTACGGCGGGAGCGACCCGTGCCTGAGCGAAGCCTTCATCCGCAATCCCAACGGTGGGGCGGTCTCCTATGTCGGCAGCAGCCGTTACGGGTGGGGTTACGCGACCCTCAGCAGCCACGGCACGTCCTTTCAGTACAACCGAATGATTTACCAGTATCTGTTCACGGACACCCCCGCCGACCATCCCCAGGAAATCGGCGCGGTCCTCGCCCAGGCCAAGACTTATTTCATTGGATCCTCCGGCTACTACGGCGCGAATCGCTGGATCCAGTTCTCTCTCAATTTGATGGGCGATCCAGAACTGTCACTCTACACGTCCGACCCGCTGTCCTTTTCTCCCACCCATGATTCGGCGACCTTCCCCGGCTCTCAGACTTTTGAAGTGGAGACCGGCGTGGCTGGCGCGCGGGTCTGCCTGAGCATGGATAGCGATGTTTACGTCTATGGCCTGGCGGACGGTTCGGGTCACTACGAGGCGATGATCGCTCCCTCGGGCGAAGGCACGATGGATGTGACCATCACGGCGGCCAACCATATTCCCTACGAGGGAACCGTGACGGTCAGCACGGACTCGGACGGACACGTCTCCATCGAGGAAAGCGTTGTTGCCCCCGGGCATATCCTTCATGTCACTCTTCTCGATGGGGATCTCTCCGGGCAGGGGTCACAGATCGTGACCTTCGAGGCTGACTCGGGGGACTCGGAAATCGTCGTCCTGGCCGAGGGTGTCCCCGCTTCCTTCGCCGGCAACATGACCACGACGGCCGGGATACCTTCCTCCGGCAACGGCACGCTCGAAGTGTCCGACGGTGATACGATTACTCTTACGTATGACGATCTGGATGACGGAAGCGGTTTTCCCGCCACCGTGCAGGACACGGCCCTGGTGGATGGCGGCGCGCCTGGAATCCTGAACCTTCTGATCGATGATATCCGCCATCGTACCGCGACCGTGACCTTCGATACCGACGAGCCCACGAGCGCATTGCTCGAAGTGGGGCTGGCGGCGGGGGGACCCTATACAATTTCAGAAACCGCCCAGGTTTTCTCGACATCCCACGAGTTCGATCTCCGGGATCTTTCCGGCGGGACGGACTACTTTCTGCGTGTGACCGCCTGGGACTCGGTCGGCAACGGGGCAATCGACGACAACGAAGGCTCCAGCTATTCTTTCTCGACGCGCGCCAACTGGCGAGTTCCCTTCTTCGAGGACTTTGAATCGGGCGATCTCGAGAAATGGGAGATCAACTACGACGGGTCGGGCAATGTTCCGGTTGTGGAGGCGGACACGTCGCTTCAGGGTGGTCTGAGCCCGCGCTCGGGTAGTTATGTTGCGCGGCTGGGCGATCAGACCGATGGAATGGGCGCTCACGCCATGCTCGATCTGCTCCTGGATCTCTCGGGTGTGAGTGAAGCCGAACTGCGTTTCTCGTGGGTCGCCTATAGCCTTTATACTTCTGAGTGCATCCAACTCGATATCTGGGACGGGTCCTGGCACACGAATGTGAACGGCTGGGCCTGGCAGGGCTGGGCCTGGGAGGACCGGGCGCTGGACCTCTCCGGGTACAATCTCATCGATGACTTTGTTGTTCGGTTTCATTCGTATATGGACAGTCCTGAATCGGGCGACGCTGCGTACCTTGACGATGTGTACGTCACACTGCCCGACCGCCTGACGATCCTTCCGGCGGATGCCCTCTCCTTTTCGGGCGATGTGGGCGGGCCCTGCTATCCCACGACGGGCGAATTCGACCTGGTCAATGGCGGCTCCGCAGCCCTGGAATGGTTTTCGGACTATTCGGCGGGGTGGTTGTCCCTGTCCACTGAAGACGGAACGCTGTCCGGACTCGCCACGGAGAACGTCACGGTTCTTCCCGATGTGATCTCGCTGGGAGGGGGTGATTATACCGCCCCGGTTCTTTTCACGAACGAGACCACCAGCGTGACCCAGGTCCGGACGATTCATCTGTCCCTGGTGGAACGTCCGGCCCGGGCTTTCGAGTGGTTCGCCATGCACATCGATCCGGGCTGGTCGCTCGAAGGCGCCTGGGAGTTCGGCACTCCGGAGGGCGCAGGCACTCAGGAAGTCGGGCCGCCCTCGGCCCATACCGGCTACTTTGTCTACGGGTACAATCTTTCCGGCAACTATTCCGACAGTCAGCCCGCTTACTATCTCGTGACCCAAGGGCTGGACTGCGGCCGCTACCGGAACGTGTCCCTTTCTTTCTATCGCTGGCTGGGCGTTGAGGGAAACGTCTACGATCATTCGATGGTCGAGGTCAGCGCGGATGGATCGACGTGGCATGTGGTGTGGCAAAATCCGGTCGATGCGCTCATGGACCGGGAATGGGTTTACTGCGAATACGATATTTCCTTGTGGGCCGATTTCGAGGAGACGGTCTATGTCCGCTGGAGCATGGGCCCGACGAACGACTCGATGACCGACTCGGGCTGGTATCTGGACGACGTTGCGCTTCTCGGCGATCTCGACACCACGCCGCCGGTTTTCTCGAATCTGTCGTCTACTGCCTCGCCCCTGCGCACGGGCGATGGGGTCTTGCTTTCTTTCACCGCTTCGGAGATTCTCGGCGGGGAGCCCTCGCTCTGTGTAAACGACCATGACGCCTCCTTTGTCACCCAGAACGGGAACGACTATACCTTTTCCTACACCGTTCTTGTCGGCGATCCCGATGGGCCTGCCGAAGTGGCCGTGGCAGGCGTCGACCGGGCGGGGAACACCGGTTTGGCTACTTCGACGGCGCTTCTCACCATCGATCAGACGCCGCCGTCGGGATGGGTTCGGCTGGACGACGGCGCGGCCGCCACGTCCGTCACGGCCGTGCGCCTTGCCCTGTTGGCCGCAGACACTGGCCTCGGCGCCAGTGGCGTGGCGGATATGCGTCTCAGGAATGAATCGGCGGCCTGGAGCGTCTGGCAGCCCGTGGTTGCGGATCTTGATTGGACTATTGAAACAGGGGATGGCGCAAGAACCATCGAGGCCGAATTCCGCGATTCGGTAGGGAACGTTTTCGCGACGAGCGACACGATCACGCTCGACACCTTGCCACCGGCTACTACCCTCGCCGTTCAGGGTGGCGGGATGGCCGAGCCCGTGCTTACGTTGACTTGGTTGTCCGGCGATCTGGGGCAGCCTTGCGCGGGAGTGAGCGAGGTCCGCATCGAGTGGACCTATAACGGGTGCGCCTCGCGCCTCCTCGGCACTTTCGAGGCAGCGGGAACAGCCAATTTCGATACCCGTAACTGGGGCGTCCACGGCGAATACTGCTTCACCTGCACCGCAGTGGATGCGGTGGGCAACGCTGAGACGACCATCATTGCGAATCGAGTGGAACAGACGTTCATGCCCCAGACCCCCGCGCGGGCCTGGAGGACCTGGACTCTCTACGAGTGATCCGCGCCGGACAGACTGGTGGCTGGGAGGACCGGCAGAATGGTCGACGCCAGAGATTCCGAGAAGCGCTGGGAGTAGACCTATCGGGACGCTTACGTGAGGGGAAGGAGAGCTTGGCGTCCGGAGCTCGCGACCCTTTCGGTATTCACGGACTTTCTGTTCTTACAGTATCGGCCTCAGATTGCCGATACGCATAGTTGAGGCATTCCGTGCTTTCGGCAGCGCCTCGTGGAGAAGAGAACCTTGGCCAGAGTTCTGTTTGTCGACGATGATCCCTTGTTGCTCGAGTCCCTGCGGTGCGCGCTCGGCTCTGATTTCCAGCTCGTGACCGCCTCAAGCGGTGACCAGGCTCTCGAGATCTTGCGGGAAACCGGCCCCTTCCCCGTGGTTGTCTCGCGTCTGCGGACGCCGGGCATGGGCGGAGTGGAACTCTTGTCCCGGGTCCGCAGACTGCATCCCGATTCTTCCCGGATCATGTTGACCGGCCACGCCGATCTGGAGGTTGCCATCTCGGC
>JABMPG010000060.1 GCA_013203855.1 bacterium | reverse complement strand
AGGTGGTGGTGGTCTTCGAGCCGGTTCAGCATGCCGCCTATGTGAATGTGGCGCCGGGTCTCGCGATGGAGCGGATGGCGGGGGCGGATTATTTTCTGGGGCGTCCGGAGGGAGAACTGGGGGGGCAGGATCTGGGGGCCTTCTATGAGATTCCGGAGGAACTGCGGCAAGCGGTAGAGCGGCGTTTTGCCAACCAGGCTGCACCGCGCCTGGAGGTCCGACTGGAACCGAGCACGGAGAATGTCTTGCCCGCGTTGGCGCTTCTGATCGATTACAGCCCGCGAAGCCGACCGCCTCGAACGGTTCGTCTGAGTCTTCGCGAGTCGGCTGAATCGGTGGACGGGCGTCAGACGGTGGTGTTCGGGGAAGGTGGTGGTGTGCTCCGGGGAGAATCCGATTTATGGGAAGGGGCCTCGGAGGACGAGCGAAAAGCCATCGAGGCTCTGGTGATTGAGCGTTTCGCGATTCCGCTGGAATCGCGGGTGATGGAAGTGGCAGGCGGACCGTTGCGGGTTTCCTTTCTGAAGGAGGACGTGCGCTGGCCCTTCCGACCGATCTACTGGAGCCATCCGATGGGGATTGACGAGGCGGGGCGCGATGTGCTGGCGCGGGTACTGTATGCCTTTCGGATCTCAATGAGTTTCGGAATTCTGCTCGTGATCTTCACTATGGTGGTGGGGACGGTGTTTGGAGCGGTTCAGGGCTACCTGGGGGGGATTGTGGACATCAGTTTCCAGCGCCTGATCGAGGTCTGGAGCGCGTTGCCTTTCCTGTATGTCATGATTCTCCTGGCGGATAATCTGGGCCCCAGTTTTCTGCTCTTGCTCATCGTCTACGGCGTTTTTAACTGGATTGGGATCTCGTATTACATCCGGGGGGAGTTTCTGCGTCTTCGCCGACAGCAGTTCGTCGAGGCGGCGCGGGCCATCGGGGTGCCGACGTGGAAGATTCTTTTCAAACATATCCTTCCCAATGCGCTGATTCCGCTCATCACGTTTTTTCCCTTCTCGCTAGTGGGCGCGATCGGAGTTCTGGCGGGGCTCGACTATCTCGGTTTCGGCATGCCGCCTCCGACGGCGAGCTGGGGGGAGCTCCTGAACCAGGCGCAGACCCATCGGCACGCGTGGTGGTTGATTGTCTATCCGTCGATGGCGCTTTTTGTGGTGATGCTTCTGGGCGTGTTCATCGGGGAAGGAGTCCGCAACGCATTCGACCCGAGGGACTATGAGAGGGCGAAGGGATAGGAATGAGTTTTGGAGTTGTGAGGCAGAGAAAAAGGGCTTTGCGGGGGAATCCGCAAAGCCCTTTGGGTTTGGGTGCTGAGGAGGTTCAGATCGAAATCCCCTCGAAGAGGGCCGTTGAAAGGTAGCGTTCCCCCGAGTCGGGAAGGATGACGACGATGGTCTTGCCCTTGAACTCGGGTTCGCGGGCAAGGCGTGCGGCGACCGCCGTGGCGGCTCCGCAGGAGATCCCCGAGAGGATGCCTTCCTCCGTGGCCAGCCGTCGGGCGAAGTCGAAGGCTTCCTCACTGGTGACTTGCTCGACTCGGTCGAGAAGGGACATGTCCAGCACGTCAGGCAAGAATCCGGCGCCGATGCCCTGGATCTTATGCGGGCCGGGCTTGAGCTCTTGACCGGCGCGGGTCTGAGTGAGGACAGGGCTTTCGGCGGGTTCGACGGCGACGGAGAGAATTTTCCGGCCTTGAGTGTTCTTGAGATAGCGGGTCACGCCGGTGATGGTTCCGCCGGTTCCCACGCCGGCTATCAGGACGTCGATCTGGCCGTCCGTGTCTTTCCAGATTTCCGGGCCGGTGGTTTCCTCGTGAATGCGTGGATTGGAGGGGTTGTTGAACTGCTGGGGCATGTAGTAACGGTCCGGATTGGCGTCGACCATTTCCTGAGCCTTGTGGATGGCTCCTGGCATGCCTTTGGCGCCTTCGGTGAGGACGAGGTCGGCGCCGAACGCCTTGAGGACCTTGCGTCGCTCCATGCTCATGGTTTCCGGCATGACGAGGGTGACCTTGTAGCCTCGGGCCGCGCCCACGTAGGCGAGGGCGATTCCGGTGTTTCCACTGGTGGGCTCGACGATCTCCTTGCCCGGCTTGAGGTCGCCGCGTTTTTCGGCGTCCCAGACCATGGCCGCGCCGATGCGGCACTTCACAGAATAGGCGGGGTTCCGCCCTTCGATCTTGGCCAGAACCTTTGCTCCGTTGACATCCACCAGTTTTCTCAACTGAACCAGGGGCGTGTTGCCGATGGCTAGGGAGTTATCCGCGTAGTAACTCATGTTTTGATCCTTTCTGTTGGGGAGCCCGATGCGACGGGCGGCTCCTGCTTTGTTCCGCAGAGTTGACAGGCTGGGTTGCGCCTGACTGGAACGACTCGGGCGCGGGCGCTGAGACCATCGTATGTGAAAATCCGATCAGTGAGAAGTTCACCGAAATGGGCGAGGAATTTGATGCATTCGAGGGCCTGGACGGATCCGATGACGCCGGGGACAGGGCCCAGCGGGCCGGCGGGCGGGCCGGGTTCCTCGGGAATATCGCCGCCGAACACGCAACGATAGCAGCAGGTTTTCCCCGGGAGAACGATCATCGCCTGGCCGATGTAGCGCCGGACGCCGCCATGGACGTAGGCCGTTCCCGTCTGATGGCAGGCGTCAGCGATAAGAAACTTGGCGAAGAAACTGTCCGTGCCGTCCACGATAACGTCATATTCTCCGAAAAGACTAGCAGCATTATCCACATTGAGGCGAGACGGATGCAAGTGAATACGGACATGGGGATTGAGCCGCTCAAGCCGTTCGGCGGCGGATTCGACTTTGAGTCGGCCGATGTCGGCGGTGGAGTGCGCGATCTGGCGTTGAAGGTTGCTCTCGTCGAGGCGGTCGGAATCAACGAGTCCGAGGTGGCCGACCCCAGCTGCGGCGAGATAGAGGGCGGCCGGGGAGCCGAGCCCTCCGAGTCCGACGATGAGGACGCGACCTTGATGGAGCCGTTGTTGCCCTTCAGCCCCCAATTCGGGCAAGGCAGTCTGTCGGCTATACCGGGGAAAGGGTGGGGGGGTGTTCTGGTTTTTTGTGTGCATTTTTTTCTTGCAAAGCCCGCTGGGGAGGTCTAAAAATACTTCAAAAGGCGACCATGTTTGTCACCTTTACACAGAGGCTCCGAACTCGTCAAGAGTAAATCTCGCAGTCTTCAGGCGTTTTCAAGACTTTGCTTTCAGAAAGGAACCGGTCCTGTGCTTCAACTTTCGACTAAAGGACGTTACGCGACTCGTATCATGGTTTATCTTGCGATGCAGCCGCAAGGAGTGCCTGTTCCGAAGCAGGAGATCGCTCAATCGGAGCAGATTTCGGCGGACTATGCCGAACAGATCTTGCGGGTGTTGAAGTCGGCCGGGTTGGTGGCGAGTCACCGTGGAGTAAAGGGAGGCTTTACCCTGGCGAGGGATCCGGAGCGGATCACGGTGGCGGATGTTCTGGATGCGACGGAGGGGGCGGTGGATCTGGCTCCTTGTGTTCGGGACGAGTGTCGTCGCGCGACGCAGTGTGTGACGCGGCGTTTGTGGCGGGATGCGAGTAGTTGTCTATCCCGCATTTTCGGGGCGACGACGATTCGTGCTTTGGCTGGCGAGGCGCTGGAGATGGCGCAGTCGAAGGTTTTGATCTATGATATATAGAGTAGCCAGAAGCCAGTGGGGAAGCAGCCGGGAGCCGAGAGTCAGGTGGTCGTAGCCTGGGGCAGGAGAACGTGGCAGGAGCAGTTTTGGAGACAGATAGAAAAGGAGATTTTCCATGAAGAAAGATATTCAGAATCCCGAGACTCTCGCGTTGCACGCGGGGCAGGAGCCCGATCCGGTGACGGGTTCGAGGGCGATGCCGATACACCAGACGGCAAGTTATGTGTTCAAGAGCAGCGAGCACGCGGCGAATCTTTTCGCTCTCAAGGAATTCGGCAACATCTACACAAGGCTGATGAATCCCACGAGCGATGTGGTCGAGAAGCGGATTGCGGCGCTGGAAGGGGGCGTGGGCGGGCTCCTGACGT
>JABMPG010000537.1 GCA_013203855.1 bacterium | reverse complement strand
GCCTCCAGGCCGGTCCAGGGCAGGTCGCTCATCAATTCGGCGATGGTATAGCTTTCGGTGACCGGATTGAACGCAGTGCCGTCCCAGGCGTGAATCATGTACATGGTTGAGGAGTGGCGCTGCTGGACCTTGAGGGGATGGAGGTAGATGGTGCCGTTGTGACGATACAGGTCCAGGAGGAGCTGGGTCGTTCGCTCGATGGGGTCGGTGGCGTGGGTGGAGTGGTGATCCTTGAGCAGGGCGAAGTAGGCGATGGTTTCCAGGTCGTAGAGATAAGGGCAGGTCAGCATGAAGAAATTGGCGAGCATGCCATCGCTGTACCATTCGGTGGCCAAGTCGGACAGGCAGTCGAAAACGTAGAATGCGCCCCGTCCGGCGGCTTCGATAACTGAATGGATGCCGCTGATGAAGTCCTCGAACCCGATCTCCGGATCGAACTCGTGGATTTCGACTCCCTGGCCTTCCTGGATCAGTTGTTCGTGGCGCGTGAAATGAAAATAGACAACCGTCCGGCCGGATTGAACGGCGCTCTTGTAGAAGGGCTCTACGAAAAACTTGTAGGATTCCAGCGTGTCGACCCGCCAGACGATGTTGTCGCCTGGGATCAAGCCGCGGACGACGCGGTCGAGCGCGGTCAAGCCGGTGGTCAGGGAGCGGTCTATAATAGCCATCGAATCGGAGCCCTCCTCGGGGAGCGTCTCAAAGATCCAGTTTAGTCTGTCAGAGCACAGGGAGGAAGGTCAAAGTTTTGAGTTTGGAGTCGGGGCAACGGTGGTTACGCGCCTGCTGGGCGGGGGTCCACGCGGATTTCGATTCTCGGTTCCGCGGCTTCCTTTATTTCCTGCAGAAGATCCGTCCTTTTGCGGTAGACGATGTTTCGGAATCGGTTGTAGTGGGGGTCGATGCGGCAGATGTCTCCATAGGTGCAGTATTGACAATCCCAGACGCCGTTGCAGACGACGGGCCGGACTTCGATTTTTCCGCTCCGGATGTCGCTGGCCCATTCGGCGGCGCGGACGCAGACGTGGCGGATGAGTTTTTCGAGGAGGGGGTTTTCCATCCAGTCTCCCTGGTGCGGCGAGCCGGGCTGGCCGTCCTTCTTGATGTGGAGGGCCACGTGAGGCGACCGCTGGCCGGGCTCGACAGGGCCGAACAGGTCGTGGCTGTCGATGTCGAAGGCGCCTCGGACGCGGATCGGTTTCGCTTCCCTGGGGACATCCTCGGGAGGAGCGTCGAGTTTTTCAAAATCCAGTTGGAGGGGGAAATAGAAGGCTCCGGCGGGGCGGAAGCGGCTGGGGGCGTGGGCGAGGATGGTGGCGAGATAGACCAGCAGTTGGAGGTTGAGTCCTTCGAGGCACAGGTGCAGGGGCAGGCTGTTGGTCCGGGCCTTGAAATCGAAGATTCGCACATGGGTGAGGCCGTTCCGGAAGGCGAGGTCGACCCGGTCGATCTTGCCCTGAAGCCTCAGGAGAGGCCGGCCGTCACACTGGATGACGAGGGGTGGCGAGTGGACGGGATCGCGGCCGAAATCGACCTCGGCTCCCGCCTGAACGAAGGCGTCGTCGGCGCCTTGTCGCACGAAGGTGAAGAGGGCGTTCTCCAGTTGGCGGGAGGAACGGCTCAGGAGGAAGTCGAGCTGGCCGAGACGGAGGGAGCCCTCGCTGAGGAACTCGGACCGGCTTTCCTCGATCGCTTCCCGCAGGACGGCGCAGGCCCGCTCATAGGGAACGTCGCCCCAGTCGAGAACGCTGGGGCCTAGCCCTTCGGGAAGCGCGATGGGGGGCTTTTTGCCAAACTCGCTGGCCAGTTTCTCGAATACCATCTCGAGGAGATGATGGTTGAAGGCGCCAACGTCGGCCGGACGGATCCGGAACTCTTCGCGCTCCTTCAGCGAGAGGATGTACTGGGCGAAATAACGGAAGGGACAGGACGCGTAGGTCTCGAGTTGACTGACGCTCAGGGGGCGGTCCGAACCGAAAAGGGGCGAGAGCGCCGTTGCGTCGAGTCGGACGATGTTGTGGAAATCCTGAGATCCGAGGGCCCTTTCAAGGCGGGCCTGAAATTCCTCGTTATCCGCGAGACCCGACCTGAGGAGTGGCCAGGGGCCGGGAGAGGGCGATGGATCCGCCAGACTTCGCACAAGGGCTTCAACGGCCTGCTCGGGGGTTTCGACGGCGTCGAGGGCGCAGTCCAGCCAGTCGCCTCCCAGGCGGGCCCAGGCGAGCTGCGAGGGATGGGCGACCGATTCTCGCGCGGCTTCGAGTGCGATCTGGACGAATGGCGACGGGCGCAGGGTCCGTCCGTCCTCGCCGGCGAGGGACCAGCTCATCCAGAGATGCCGGGAGGGCCGGGTGAAGGCGACATAGCCGAGATAGCGTTCGCGGAAAAGGCGGACCATCGAGGGCGGCGCCAGTTCGAGATGGCCTTCGCGATCGAGTTCGCGCCGTTCCGAATCAGAGAAGATGGCATCTTCGGCGGGTGCGGCGGGGAACTGGCGGTCGTTCAGCCCGATGACGAGGGCCGCTCGGATTTCGGGTTGGCGGGAACGCTCCACCGTCCCGACGAGCACCTGATCCAAGGAGGGGGGCACCAGTCCGAGGGTGAGACCGGACAGGCCGGTTTCCAGCACTTCGGCCAGATCGCCCAGCGGCATCTGCTCGTCACCCAGCGTGTCGGCCATCTCACGAATGAGTGCCGTGACTCCTTCCCAGACTTGTTCGTGCTGGTCGGCCAGGTCGAGATCGCCTGTCTCGCGGGCGTGTCGAGCCCATTCGGCCAAGGTGGGGCCGGCTTCGAGGCCGTCGAGAAAGGCCAGCAGGGCGCGGACGAAATCGATGCCGGAAAGGGTGGCGGCGCGGCAGCGTTGGTGAAGGGCCTCAAGGGGGCCAAGGGCGGCTTTCTGAGCCGGGCGAAGGCTTTCCTCGAAGGCTTCGCGGTCGGTCCAGCGCCGTCGCTCGTGCAGGTCCCGGGCGCGGGCGGCGTTTTCGATGCGGTCGATCTCGTGACGCCCCACGTGCAGGAAGTCGGTCTTGAGATAGGCCGTGACGTCCTCGGCGGACCAGTCGTAGACGACGCAACCGAGTGAGGCCCGCAGCAGGGCGACGAGGGGGTGATGGCCTACTGGCTGGCGGCGGTCCATGAAATAGGGAATGCCGTGGCGGGCGAAAGTGGATCGGATCAGCGGCTCGTAGGTTTCAAGGTCGCGCAGGATGAGGGCCATGTCCCGGAAGCGGCAACCTTCTTCGCGGCACAGACGCCGCACCGCGCGAGCCACGGCTTCGATCTCTTCACGGGGAGAGGCGGCTTCGACAAAGGTAAAAGGTGGCAGCCGGTCGGGCAGGGAGTCGAGGGTGAGAGGCAGATCCTTGTCGCCTATATCCTGGGAAGGGATCATGTTTTTCTTCGCGAGGCTTCGCTCGAACGCCTCGAACGCCGGATTCTCTGAAAAGCGGGTGGGCTGATTCGGCAGGGGGAGAACGAGGGGCTCTTCGATGTCGATCGCGAGGTCGAGAGCCAGGGACTTCAGTTTGAGAAAAGTCTCCTCGGTCTGGCTGAAGAGCCGCGTTTCGTCTGCCTCGGCGCGGGTCTCGGGAAGGGAAGCGATCTGGTCGGGATCGAGAAGGAGCGAAACCCGGACATGGGCGGCCTGACGGAGGACGCCTTCGAGGACGCGGAGTTCCTGAGGCATGAAGGACGAGAATCCGTCGAGCCAGACCTCGGCCTTGCGCATCATGCGGGAGTGGGCGAGGCGGTTGGCCAGTTCGTCGAGGAAGTGGTCCGGATTCGAAAAGCGAGCGCGCATTTCGTCCTCCCAGGCCTTGCCGAGAAGGGCGAGGTCGTGGAGTTTGCAGGCGAGAAGCGACTCTCCCCGGCCCTGCGCCTCCAGTCGTTCACGCTGGGCGTCGAGTTCCTCGAAGGAATGGCGGAAGTGGGCCATCTCGGTGAAGGTGGCGGCGAGACGGGCGATGAATCCGCTCTGCCGGGCGGAGCGGGCGAAGACTTTCAGATCTTTTTCATGGCGAGTGATGAGACGCCGCAGAAGCATCTGCCGGCCGAGGTCGTCGAGAGAATTGCGGGGAGCTCCGCCGGTTTCGTTCAAGACGACGTAGGCAAGGCGGCGGAAGGAGAGGACGCGGGCGCGCATGAGCCCGCGGATGTCGGGGTAGCTTAGCAGGGCGGCTTCGGCCTGGGCGGTGGCCTGTTCGGGAAGGAGAAGGATAAGGGGATGGGCGCGGGGAGACGGGTCTATCCGCAGGCGCTCGACGATTTCGTCAAGGCATCGGCGGGTTTTCCCGCTTCCGGCGCGGCCTGTATAGAACTGAAGGGACATGAAGTGAGTAGCCAGTAGCAGGGAGCCGGTTGTCGGAAGGCATGACTTTGGCCCCTCGGTGGAATTCTACCAGATCGTGTATCCGCCGTCGATAACGAGAGTGGAGCCGGTCATGTAACTGGACGCTTGGGAGGCGAGGTAGACGGCGGCAGGGCCCAACTCTTCCGGTTTGCCCGGTCGTTTCATGGGGATGGCATCCATCCAGACGCCGCCGGTCTTGGGGTCTTCGAAAAAGGGACGGGCCATCTCGGTGTCCATGTACCCTGGGGCGAGGGCGTTGACTCGGATGTTATGAGGGGCCCATTCGAACGCGAGGGACCGGGTCAGGTGGATCACGGCGGCCTTCGAGGCGTTGTAAGAGGCCTGGCACTGGGGCTTGTTGACGATGAGTCCGGACATTGAGGCGATGTTGATGATGCTGCCCTGTTTGCGCTCGATCATGTGTCGGGCGGCTGCCTGGGAGCAGTAGAAGAGGCCATTCAGGTTCACGTCCATCACCTTTTTCCAGTCCGCCTCGGAGACATTTTCGGCCTCGCCCCAGATGGTGATCCCCGCGTTGTTCATGAGGAAATCGACCCGATCGAAATGTTCCACGGCCTGGCGGACCATGTCCTCGGCGCTTTCGGGCCGGGTCACGTCAGTCTTGACGTGCAGCGCCCTGCGGCCCAGTTTCTCGATTTTCCGAACCGTCTCGGGGCCCGTCTCCTCATTGATCTCAGCCACGACGAGATCCGCGCCGGCTTGGGCGAAGGCCAGGCAGAACGCCAGGCCCAGTCCCTGGCCGCCACCGGTGACGATGCCTACTTTGCCTTTCAGGGAAAACTTGTCCAGCACCATGTCGCACCTCCCGGGGTTCTTCGAGGTATTTAAGGACTTATAGAAGGTGGGGGCGGGAAAGTCAAGGTGTGTGGGGGAGCAAAGGGGGAGCGTGCTGAAGCACGGTGACAGGCTTCTTTCGCGTTTTTCGAACTCAAGGATCGCAACGCTGCGTCAAATCAGCGTGACTATGGGGATATCGCTCTATCCCCGCTTCTCCCAGACGCTCTCCGGCTTGCCGTCCAGAACCGCTTCGGCCCATTGCATGCCCATGACGGTGCAGTGGTCCATGTTGCCGATCTCGTAGAGCCAGGTTCCGAAGCGGCCGCGCGAGTGCAGGCCCTGGGCTTCGAGCCAGGGATGGACTTCGCGGAGGATGGGGTCGCGGTCGAGGGTGGGGATGGGGTAGGTGTAGGGTTCGTCGATGAGATAGGTGGCAACGAGGGCGTCGCGGTCGGATTCCTGGAGGAGACCGGTTTCGATGAGGCCGCAGAGGGTTTCCTCAACGATGGTTTCCTTGTTTCGTGGGAGATGGGAGGAGTGCGAGATGTCGCACATGAAGGAGTAATGTTTTTGGTCGGGCGCGTTGTGGGGCGAATAGTTCGAGAAGTAGGTGGCCCGGAAGAACGGCGCAGGCTTTTCGGGGCAGTAGATCCAGCACTTGTCGCCGGGGACGGGTTGCTCGAGGCCGAGGCCGACGATATAGCCATCGGCGTGCTTGAGGCGGGAAGCGGCTTCGGTGACCGAGCCGGGGGCGCCTTTGGTCATTGCGACGAGACGGTCGATAGGGATGGTCGATAGGAGGCGGTCGTATGCTTCGACCCCGCCGTCGGAGAAGCGGACCTGCCTTTTCACGGGATCGATTTCGATGGCCTCGCGGTTGAGGTTAAGCCGGTCGCCGATCCGTTGGGTCATGGGCTCGAATATGGCGCCGGTGCCGCCGCGCTTGGGGAACTGAAAGCGGTTGTTCGGTCCCCAGCTCACGTCGTCGCGTCCGAGGCGGATGTTTTCCTTGATCCGCTCTACGTCCACGGGGCTGACCCTCTCGCCGACCCATTCGGCGGAGAGTTGGTCGAGGGGCAGGGCCCAGCGCTTGATGTTGTCCGGCTCGATGAAGAGGCGGGTGATGCCCTCTCCGAGGCGGCTCAGGTTCCAGGCGAGAAAGTTGGCGCGGTCGGGCTCCCCCTGGTGAGCGGCGGCTTCCTCAAGCCCGAGAAGGCAGCGCTCGAGCATGTCGGGAGGGAGATAGCGGATGTTGTTCTGAAAGGGATAGGGCACGAACCTTTGGGCGATGCGGATGAAACTTTTGCGGTCGTGGGTAAAGATTTCGCCGCCGGTCATGTCGGCGAAGAATCGGTCGAAGTCTTCATAGTGTGAGAAGACGACGTGGCCGCCGACGTCCCACGTGAAGCCTTTGTCGTCGCGGAAACTGGTGGAGAGGCCGCCGATCCAGGGATGGCGTTCGACGATCTTCCAGTTGCGGTAGCCTTTCTCGAGAAGCCGGTATGCGGCCCCGAGACCGGTAGGTCCGGCGCCGAGAATCAGGAGTCTGGGTTCGGTGTCGGGGTTGACCATAGTCTTACCTCGGAGAAGCGGATTTCAGTTTCGGGCGATCCGGCTTTCCTGTGGGTCGAGGCGCATTTCGGCCTCGTGCAGGTCCTGTGCGTTTTCGATGTCTGCCCAGATATCGGATGTTGTGAAGGGAACGCCCAGAATGGTCCAGTTGCGGAAAAAGTTCTCCCCGTACAGAGTGCCCGTTGAGCCCAACTGTTGACGGGTATGGGCGGAGGTCGCGAACAGGGCCAGCTTCGCGCGGCCTCGCCTCCGGACGATTTTGAAAATCGGGATCTCGGGAGTCTTGATCGCCGTGCCGTCCAGGACCGGGATTGGGAGAGGAATGGCGGGCAATCCGAAAAGAAACTCCGAGCGGTCGATGGCTAGAGCGCCCGACCGCAGTTCCACGACCACATCCGCGTCGTCGCGGTCATCCACCAGCCGTCCGTTTTTCCCCAGAATCTCCCGCACCTTGCTCACGACGTATTTGTCGTCGTAGGCCTCAAGGTACTGCGTGTCGAGATAAACCTTCTGGTCGCCAGCCACCAACCGTTTGCCGGACAGGGCCCGGTCTGTCGCGCCGCTGAGAAGCAGTTGCTCCACGGCGCTTCGGGGCGTCGATGTTGTGTCCCACATGACGCAACCGTTCAGAAAGAGCAAGGCCAGTCCTAGCAGGATGCCTCGCGACAGTGTTCCGTTCATGCCATTTCCTTTTGCGGGTTTTGGAGAACCGCCAGCCAAGCGGTGTCTGTTCACGGGCTGGCGTTCAAGGTCGACCTGACCTTACAGCAGGCGTACGGAGTCGACAAGGGGAAATCTGTGTGAATCAAGGGCGCTATGGGGTTAAACTGTGGTGGGATCGAATGTCTGAAGAAGGGAAGTCATGGACTCGGGCGAGACATTGTTTTCGATTCGGTCGGCGAACAAGATCTACCGCATGGGCGAGGTGGACGTGGCGGCCTTGCGCGATGCGTCGCTGGACGTTCGGGTCGGGGAGTTTCTCACCATCGTCGGGCCTAGCGGCTCGGGCAAGAGCACCTTGCTGAATCTGATCGGGGGCATGGATCGCCCCACGTCTGGCGAAGTGCTTTTCTATGGGGGAAACGGTTCGGCTTCGGGGCCCGAGGATCTGGCGAAGGCCTCGAAGGCGCGGTTAACGCGCTTTCGTCGTGAAGAGGTGGGGTTTGTCTTCCAGTTTTTTAATCTGGTTCCGACCCTGACGGCGCGTGAAAATATCCAGGTCACGACTGAGATTGCCCGTGACCCGCTCGATTCTCGGGAGATTCTGGAGCGGGTGGGGCTGGCGGAGCGGGCCGATCATTTTCCTGCGCAACTGAGCGGGGGCGAGCAGCAGCGGGTGTCAATCGCCCGGGCTCTGGCGGGAAATCCAGGCCTGATTCTCTGTGATGAGCCGACGGGGGCGCTCGATACCGACACGAGTCGGCAGATTTTGCGGATTCTGTTCGATCTCAAGGACCGGTATCGGAAGACGGTCGTCCTTGTCACTCACGATGTGGCGATCTGTCAGGTAGCCAACCGCGTCGCGCGGCTGCATGACGGGCGGATCGCTTCGATCTGGGAGAACGAGAACCGGATGACGGTCGAGGAGATGGAATGGTGAGTCGCGTTCTTCTCAAGAAACTTTTTCGCGACATGTGGGGGCACAAGGGCGGGCTGTCGGCCCTTCTACTGATCGTGATGATCGGCATCGGGGTCTTCGACGGGACTCAGTCGGTGTACCGGGATCTGGAGACGACTCGGGCGCGGTACTACTCGAAGTATCGTCTGGCCGATTTTACGGTGAATCTCAAGCGGGCTCCGGAGTGGACGGTCGAGGAGTTGCGCGAGCTGCCCAATGTGCTCGAAATACGGGGCCGGGCGGCGGTTCCGGTCATGCTCGATCTGCCGGGAGTGGCGGAGCCGATCTCCGGGACTGCTTTTTCGGTGCCGCCCGAGCCGGACCCTTCCGTTCTGAACGGCCTTCTGCTTCGCTCGGGAACGTGGTTTTCGCACCGGGACGCGCGCGAGGTCATCGTGAACAACGCCTTTGCCAAGGAGCATGGTCTCGAACCTGGCGATCGGCTCAAGGCGCTTCTTCTGGACAAGCAGCACGACCTCCTGATCGTCGGAACGGCGATGTCGCCCGAGTTCGTCTATCTGATCCCGCCCGGCGGCGTGGGTCTTGCGCCCGACCCGGCGCGGTTCGGCGTGTTGTATCTGCCGGAGGATTTTCTGCAAGAGGCGGGAGATTTGCAGGGGGCGTGGAACCAGGTCATCGGCCTTGTGCGGGATGATTCGCCTGCGGCCGTCGACTCGACACTGAAAGGCATCGAGAGGCGTCTCGAACCGTATGGGGTTCTGGCCACCATCCCGCGCCGCCTTCAGGCGTCGGCGCGTTTTGTGGAGGACGAACTGACGGGGCTTCGGGTCACGTCGACCGTGATGCCTGCGATTTTTCTGGGGGTTTCGGCACTTTTGCTTCATGTGCTGATG
>JABMPG010000536.1 GCA_013203855.1 bacterium | reverse complement strand
CAGCAGAGCAGCGAAGAGGAAAACAGTCGAAAACCTGCGAATTTCTCTTGAAGTCGTCATGTGCGTCATCCTGCATTTGTGGATCGTCGTCAGTCTATAATCCTAGGTCGGGGCCGAACACACCGCAAGTGTTCCCGACCTTCCTCGCTGCAAAATAGCCCGACGTGATAGTCCGCGTCAAACTCGAAGCTGCGATTGAAACGCGGGTTCTCCTGTGCCCACAGTTGCTCTTTAGGATCTTTTCCAGCAATCATCGGACCATAGCGCGCAGACGGAATGACATAGTGGTCGGTAAACACGTCGAGAAGATCTGATCTAGCCGGTTCCAATCCTAGGTGCCGTCTTGTCGCTCGGGCCAACTGGTTTCCAGTCACATCCCGCGAATTCCCATCCGCTGGTACATCGCGGCCCGCGTGACGTAAGACTCCTGACGATCGAAGATTGCGAATTCACCAAAGACCGGTGTATTTTCCAGAGTGCCGGCGGACCTCGGCTTGGGTACGCGGCAAACAGTAGCCAAGAACTGACGCAGATCACCACGCATAAGGACCAGAGCGTAGGTGCCGAACCGCGCCGGTACGGGCAGGTTCTGGATCTGGCACCGCGTCGCCAATTCATCCCCAAAGGCTACGTGGCAGGAAGTCTGGCTAGGACACAAACGGAGCCTGAGAGGGGGAGGCGGGATGGCCGCGGCTAGACAGCCCCTCGCCTGGAGGATAGAGTAGGTGTCGGGCGCTCCAGTTTTCGCCCGCCTGCCGCTACGCTTTCCGACCGCCCTCTACATTATTGCGAGTACAATCATTCCAATAGAACATAGGCTCGCTTCGGATAATCTACTAAAGAACAGAAGGATGATCAACCGGGATTCCATCGAGTTGGATTTAGTTTTCCACTGAGAGAGGTAAGATAGCCCATGGCGGAATTCAACAAGGTAGGGTTGCTGGTTCAGGATGAATCCGGGCGGATTCTCATGTGCAAAAAGGACCACTCCACGTCATTGCTCATCCTTCCCGGGGGCCGTATCGAAGACGGGGAAACCGATATGGAATGCCTCAACAGGGAACTGGTCGAGGAACTGGGGCAGGTGACGCCGCGGAATGTGGAGTGGGTGGGAGGCTACACGGCCATTGCCCACAATGACGACCCGAACATCCGCAAAACCCTCGAAATCAGACTGTACAGGGGTGAGCTCGAGGGGATTCCCGCTGCGTGCGGGGAGATTCAGGAACTTTTCTGGTTCGGGGAAGACAATGACCCCGGGCTGCTCACACCTATTTTCACTGACCATATTCTTCCGGATCTTCGAAAACGGGGGATCCTGTCGTGGTGAACTATGCCTATTGAATTGCTGGCACCCGCCAGGGATCGGGCCTGTGGTGAAATCGCCATAAACGCGGGCGCGGATGCCGTGTACATGGGCGCACCCCGGTTTGGTGCCAGGCGAAATGCGGCAAATAGCGTGGCGGACATTGGGTTGATGGTTGAATATGCGCACCGCTACCAGTCCAGGGTGTATGTGGCTCTCAACACCGTCCTGTTGGAGCGGGAACTGGAGGAGGCAGTTGCACTTCTGCACCAGCTTCACGAAGTGGGAGTGGACGGTGCCGTTATCCAGGACCTGGGTCTGCTTGATGCGGATTTGCCACCCATCCCTCTCATTGCCAGCACCCAGACCCACGCCCACAGCGTGGGAAAGGTCCAGTTTCTCGAGGCCGCCGGATTTTCGCGGGTAATTCTGGCCAGGGAACTCTCCACTGGGGAGATGGCGCAAATCCGGGCGCACACCAAAATTGAATTGGAGGCGTTTGTGCATGGAGCCCTGTGCGTTTCCTATAGCGGGCAGTGCTACCTGAGCCACGCTATCGGAGGACGCAGCGCCAACCGGGGAGAGTGCGCCCAGCCCTGCCGGAAGCGTTTCAGCCTGGTTGACGGGCAGGACAGGGTCCACGCAAACGCCCACCTGTTGTCCATGAAGGATCTCAACCGAATTCGCGTTCTGGGGGACCTGCTCGACGCGGGAATCACGTCCTTTAAGATCGAAGGCCGCCTCAAGGACGAAGCCTATGTGGCCAACACGGTTGCCGCCTATCGACGCGCTCTGGACGATTGTCTGGAGGCCCGCCACATGCCCGGATGCACGGACCGGATCACCTTTGCATTTACCCCGGATTTGGATGTCACCTTTCACCGGGGCTATGTCGAGGGCTTTGCTCAAGGTAACGCTGCAATGGCCAGCCTGGATACGCCTAAGGCCATGGGGATTCCGGTTGGAACCGCGATGGGAAGAAAAGGGAACACGGTTGTGATAAACGCCACCGAACAGTTGTTCCCCGGGGACGGGTTGTGCTTTCTTTCGCCCGAAGGGAATTTGGCCGGCACGTCTGTGCAATCCGTACTGGAAAACGTCATCGTGGACAGTGTTATCGTGGACAGTGTTATCGTGGTCAACGACGCCACAGGCATAGTATCGGGCACCACCTTGCACCGGAATCACTCACAGCAATTTCATCTCGCCGTTAAGAAGGGTGTCCAAAGAAAGGTACCCGTCCGCATGCAACTGGAGGCGGTTGAAGCGGGCCTTCTGCTCATTGTGGAAGATTCTACAGGAAACCGGGGGACCTCACTTTTGTCCGGTCCGCTGGAGTCTCCCCGGAATCAGGAACTGGCAGAGACAAGATGGAAAACGCAACTTGAAAAGACCGGGGTGACGGAGTTCGTCTGCGACGGGGTTGAACTGGGAGACGCCCGGGTGCCCTTTGTGCCCGTGGCCGCCATGAACGACCTCAGGCGGCGCGGACTGGATGCCCTTCGGGAAGCCCGCCTCCTGTCCATCCCTACTCTCGCAAAAGGGGAGAAACGTCCCGTACCCTGTTTGCCCGAAACTTTGGATTCCACGCACAACATCACCAATTCAAAGGCGGAGCAGCTGCACCGAAGATTCGGAGCAAAGCAAATCGCCCAAGGCCCCGAGGCGGGTGCGCCCATTGCCGCAGCGCGGGTAATGATTTCAAAATACTGCCTTCGAAGGGAACTCGGTGCATGTCTTCTACTGCCGTCGGGCAAGAACCTGCCGACGGACCTGCACCTGGTAACAGAGGACGGCAAGGAGAATTTGCGGCTGCACTTTGACTGTGAGGCATGCAGGATGCACGTAATCAGGGACAAGTGAGAAGTGAGTGTCCTTCCCAAAAAACACACCCATTCTCGCGCCCTCGCCGGCCTAGGAAAGCGTCCATTCTATTCCGAGGAAACGCCGCCGAGCAAATGACGCAAGTCCTTGGCAGCAAAGGAGGACGGAATTATTAGTAGGAACAGCCCCCATCTTATGGTACGGTAGTCCCATGGCGTACCGACATTCTGGGTATGTCGGGATGGCCAATCCAACCTTGAAGCGTATCCAAATGCGGGAGCATGGAGCATGAAGACCACTGAACCTTGGCCGATCATCCTGTTCGCAATGTTGGCGTATGCGCTGCCCGGATTCGCCGCCGACGCGTCCCCTGGACCGGGCGTAACGACCGTCGAGCGTGTTGTGTTGGACCTTCGGCGCGAGCGGCTCTTTCAGTTCGAGCAACTTGAGCGTCAGATTCAGCTGCGAGAGAAAATCTTTCTGGATCGGGTGACGGAGACCACGTTCCGCGCCGATTCGCTGATTCTCCAGTCCGATCGCGACCCGGCCGACATTGTCCTCCGGCGAACGACTGCGTTGCTTGCCGATCATCAGAGACGTCGGCCCGGGGCCAACCTCGAAAGCGAGATGCGGCAATCGGCGGAACTGCGAGAGCAAGGCCGAGCGATCCCCATTGCAGATAAGGCGGCCCGTCGCCAATTGTATCTCGATGCGTGCGTGCTACGTCGCCGGATCAGCTTCAAGAACCCCTTGTTGCATTTCGATCGGATTCTCTTCGCGAAGCGCGAGATCCATGGCCCCACGT
>JABMPG010000059.1 GCA_013203855.1 bacterium | reverse complement strand
GGACGGCCATTTCACCGGGGGGGACGAGGGCGCCGAGGATGGAGGGGGCGTTGATGAAGTCTTCGGGCGCGAGCCGGATCAGGGCTTCGCGAACGTCAAGGATGCCGTGATCGGTCGGGGCCTGGGTGCGGACGAGAGGAACGCTTTGCCCTCGAAGTGCTTCGACCAGATTCTCCGATGGCTCGTCCAGATCGACCTTGTTGAAGACGACGAGGACGGGTGTCTCGCGGCTCTGGAATTCGCGAAGGAGTTCCTCCTCAAAGACGCCCCAGCGATCCGCCTCGGCGACGAGGACGGCGAGGTCGGTGCGGTTGAACACCTGGCGGGTGCGTCGGACGCGTTCTTCGCCGAGGGCGCCGATGTCGTCGATGCCGGCGGTGTCGATGAAAAGACAGGGGCCGATGGGGAGGATTTCCATGGGCTTTTCGATGGGGTCAGTGGTGGTTCCGGCGATGTCGGAGACGATGGAAACGGCCTGGCGTGTGAGGGCGTTCAGGAGCGAGGACTTCCCTACGTTGCGGCGGCCGAAGAGGCCGATGTGAAGACGGAAACCTTTTGGTGTGCTCTGCATGGTATTTTCTGGATCAGGTTCTTTCGGGATGGTCCGCCCGGTTCTCTTTGGGGTGTTCGCTTTTCTTGAGGGTGGAAGAACCCAGTTGGGTTACGCTTTCCGGGGAGACGCGGCGGTCGAACTCCTCGGGGGAGAGGATGTTTTCGGCGAGGATGACGTCCCGGATTGATCTGCCTTGGGACTTCGCTATCTCGGCGATCTCCTGTGCTTTTTCGTGGCCGATGACGTCCAGCAACGCGGTGAGGACGGCGGTGACGCTGGTGATGCGGCCGGGGCAGCAGCTCTCGTGGACTTCGATTCCGTCGATGCACAGGCGTCGGAAGATGTCGGTGGCGTTGGTGAGGAGTTCGAGGCTCTCGAGGAGGCGGTCGGCGATGAGGGGGAGGAAGGGGTTGAGTTCGAGGCTGCCGAGAGAGGCGGCGTGGGCGATGGCCTGGTCGTTCGCCATGACGGCGATGGCGGCCTGGGTGACGGCTTCGGGGATGACGGGGTTGATCTTGCCCGGCATGATGGAGGAACCGGCCTGGCGGGGCGGCAGACGGAGTTCGGCGATGCCTGCGTCGGGGCCGGACGAGAGAAACCGCAGATCGGAGGCGATTTTGAGGAGGCTGGTGGCGCAGGCTTTGAGGATGCCGCTGACCTCGACGAAAACGTCGGCGTTCTGGGTGGCGTCCACGAGGTTTTCGGCGCGGGCGAGCCCGAGGCCGGTGATCTCGCGGAGTTGATCGACGACGCGGAAGATATAGCGGCGGGGAGCGCCCAGGCCCGTGCCGATGGCGGTGCCTCCGAGATTGACCACGCGGAGGCGCTCCTCGCATTTATAGACGCGCCAGCGGTCGCGGCCGAAGGCTTCGGCGTAGGCGGACATTTCGCGGCCGAGGGTGGTGAGGACGGCGTCCTGCATTTCGGTGCGGCCGATCTTGACGACGTGTGCGAGGCGCTTTTCCTGGGACTGGAACGATTCAATCAGTCCGACCAGGTTGCCCTCAAGGAGGCGGATCTGCTGGATCGCCGCGACCCGGAGAGCCGTGGGATAGGTGTCGTTGGTGGACTGATGAAGGTTGAGATCTTCGAGAGGGTGAAGCGTGTCGTATCGTCCCGGTGGCAGTCCGAGAATCTGGAGGGCGCGGTTTGCGAGGACCTCGTTGACGTTCATGTTTGTCGAGGTGCCGGCGCCGCCCTGCAGAGCGTCAACCACGATATGGGGGTTGAGTTGGCCGGCCATCATTTCGCGACAGGCGGGCTCGATGGCGGAGAATGTTTTCTCGCTCCACCAGCCTAGATCATGATTGGTGAGGGCGCAGGCAAGTTTGACGGCGCCGTAGGCGTGGATGAGGGGGGCGCGAACAGGGCGACGGGCGAGGGGGAAGTTTTCGATGGCGCGGACCGTGTGAATGCCGTAAAGGGCGTCGGCGGGAACCTGTTTCGGTCCGAGGAGGTCGGTTTCGGTTCGTGGGGTGGTCATTTGGTTTTGATCTCAAGCCAGGCGCAAAGGGGGAGCGTGCCAAAGCGCGCTGCCTGAATGCCCATGCTACCTCATGGAGTGCTATTCGTACAGATCCCGCTCATTCGTTTCCCGAATGCGGCGGATGTTTTCGGTTACCTGCTCGCGGCCGTTGCCTTCGGGGAGTTTTCGGATCTCGGCTTCGATGAGGGCTTCGCCTACCTGGCGGGTCTCGGGGGAGGCGTAGTCGACGAGGTATTCCTGTAGTGTCGTGAGGGCATTGGGGGTGCAGTAACGTTTGATGAAGCCGGGGATCGAGAACTCCATGAAATGCTCCCCGGTCCGGCCCAGGCGGTAGCAGGCGGTGCAGAAACTCGGGATGTAGCCATTGGCCATGAGCTCGCGCATGACGGTGTCGAGGGAGCGAATGTCGCCGAGGCGGAACTGCTCGCGCTCCATGACCTGGGCATCGCCGGCTTCGGTATAGCCGCCGATCTCGATTCGGCTGCCGGCGTCGATCTGGGAGACACCGAACTCCATGACCTGGCGCCGGAGAGCGGCGTTTTCGCGAGCGGTGAGGATGAGGCCGGTGTAGGGCACGGCGAGTCGGAGAATGGAGACGAGGCGTTTGAAGTCGGCGTCGGAGACCATCAAGTCCTCGGAAAGATCGACCCCGGATGCGGGCTGAAGACGCGGGAAACTGATGGTGTGAGGGCCGACGTTGAAGCGTTCCTGAAGGTGCAGGGCGTGAGCGACGAGTCCGAGGATTTCGAAACGCCAGTCGTAAAGGCCGAAGAGGGCGCCGATGCCGACGTCGTCGATGCCGGCTTCCATGGCGCGGTCGAGGGAATCGAGCCGCCAGAGGAAATCGCCTTTCTTCGTGCCGGCGGGGTGGACGCGGCGATAGGTTTCTTCGTGATAGGTTTCCTGGAAGATCTGGTATGTGCCGATACCGGCTTCCTTGATGGTGGCGAAACCGTCGTGGTCGAAGGGGGCGGCGTTGATGTTGACGCGGCGGACTTCGCCGTTGCCGGAGCGAGTGGCGTAAACGGTGCGGACGGCATTGGCAATGAAAGCGGCGTTGTAGTGGGGGTGTTCTCCGAAGACGAGGATAAGGCGTTTGTGTCCGCGATCCTCGAGCGCTTTCACTTGAGCTTCGATTTCAACGGGCCCTAGAGTGCGGCGCACGGCTTCGAGATTTGAGCGCTTAAAGGCGCAGTAGGCGCAGTCGTTGATGCAGTGGTTACCGACATAGAGCGGGGCGAAGAGGACGATACGGTTGCCGTAGACGTTGCGCTTGAGGGTTCGTGCGGCATCGAAGATCTCGTGGATGAGATCCGGATCGACGGTTCGGAGAAGAACGGCGGTTTCTTGGATCGAGAGGGCCTGCTTGTCGAGGCTTTTCTGAATAACGGCGCGGACTTCGGCGGACTCGGGGGGGGCGAGACGTATCAATGCTTCGAACCGCTCGGCATCGACGAAGTTTGTGGCCCTGTGGCTGAGAGCGGTATCCATCTATGGCCTCTCGCCCGTTGCGACGGTTCTTTCCAGCAAGTTAGGGGAATCGCCTCGCCCGATTCCTATGGTTCGTCCAATTCGCCGGATGCGCGCTTCGAGGCATTTCTGACATTCAGTCGCCGTTTCCTGAATGCAGGCTTTTCCGGGATAGATTTCGTAGAGCAAGCGATAGCGGAGAGGGGTCAGGTTTGGCATGACGATGTTGGCGCCTCTCGCGAGGGCGAGTTCGCGACCCTTTGTTCGGTTTACCGTGGCGAGGGCGGTTGTGGCGGGGATGTTTGTTTTGGGGCAGAGGAGCCGGGTGAGAGCGACAGCCTTGAGGACCGTTTCCTCGGAGTTGGGCACCCGTTCGGGGTTGTTGAGCGAGACGGTGCGAGCTCCGAGCGGAGTGTGGGGATGGGGGAGAAACGGGCCGATACCGATCATGTCGAGATCAAGTTGGCGGAAGAGAAGAAGGTCGTGCGTGAGATCGTTCCAGGTCTGGCCGGGAATGCCGACCATGACGCCGCTGCCTGTCTCGTAACCCATGTCTCTGAGGAGGCGCAGAAGTTCGACACGGCCGGGGGAGTCGCTGCTCAGGGGAGGATGGATCTGCTGGAAGAGGATCTGGCTGGAGGTCTCGAAGCGGAGCAGGTATCGATCCGCGCCCGCGAGCCTCCACATGTGGAGTTCTTCTTCGGAGCGTTCGCCGAGGCTGAGTGTGACGGCGAGAGGGGTCTCGCGTTTGATCCGGGCGATGACTCGCGCCATCCATCCCGCATCCATGCCGTAGTCCTCACCGGACTGGAGGACGACGGTGCCGTAGCCGAAATCCACGGCCTGGTGGGCACATTCGAGGATTTCTCCGGCGGTCATTCGGTATCGTTCGAGCTGGTGGTTTTCGGCGCGAAGGCCGCAGTAGGCGCAGGAACGGGCGCAGTGGTTGGAGAACTCGATCAAGCCGCGCAGATGCACGTCTTCGCCGACGTGGCGCCGACGCGTGGCGTCCGCCTCCTGCCAAAGTCTTTCGAGCCTTTGCGGGTCGGCTTCCTTCAGCCAGTTTTGGATCTCATGAAACTCCACGGATGTATCGCTTTCAGGTATCGGACGAGGCGGTTGCCTGGGCGGGAGGAGAGGCTTCGGTCTCGCCATAAGCGGCGTCGTGAAGGGAGACGGTAAAGGCGCTTCCCACGTCGGGCTGGCTTTCCACGGAGACGTCGCCACCGTAGAGAAGGGCGAGTTTCTTCACGATCGAAAGGCCGAGGCCGCTGCCCAGGATGTGTTTGGTTTTGGTGTTCTTGATTCGGACGAAATCGTTGAAGAGTTTGGCCGCTTCCGCCGGGCTCGTGCCGATGCCGGTATCAGACACTGTGATGATCGTGCGCCCTTCGGTGTCGCGCAGTATGACATCGACTCTGCCGTTGTCTTTGTTGTACTTGACGGCGTTGGAGACAAGGTTGTTGAGGATGATCTCGATCTCGCCCCTGTCCGCCGTCATGGTGAGGGACTCGGGAGCATCGAGATGGACCTCAATGCCGCGTTCCAGGACGGTGGGGGCAACGGATTCGAGGGCCATCCGGGCGACATCGACGACGTCCACTTCGGTGATGTCGCGCTTCTTGCGTCCCGACTCGATGCGGGTCATATCGAGAAGGTCGTTGATGATCTTGCGCATTCCTTCGAGACGTATCCGGCTTCGGCCGACGATCCGGTCAAAGATGGCAGGGTCGTTGCGGGCGAAGTCTTCCTGAAGGGTGTTGAGGTAGCCTTCGACGGCGTTGATCGGGGATTTGAGTTCGTGAGCGAGAACGGAAATGAACTCGAAGCGAACGCGGCGTTTTTCTTCGGCGAGACGGCGTGCCTGGCGGCTGAGAATCAGGTGGCGGATGGCCTTGCGCACCGTGGACCGGAGTTCTTCGGGCGTGAAGGGCTTGGCCAGGAAATCGTAGGCTCCTTGCTTGGTCGCGGTGACGGCGGTCTGGATAGTGGCGTAGGCGGTGATCATGATGACCAATCTTTCCTCGCCGTAGTCCTTGATCTGCTCAAGCACTTCGAGACCGCTGATGCCGGGGAGTTTGAGATCGAGCAGAACCAGGTCCGGGTGGGTCGCGGCGATTCTTTCGACGGCCTCCTCTCCGGTGGGGGCCTCCTCCATTTCGAGCGCCACGTCGACGCCGACGTCGGGCACGGAGAGGGAGAATTCCCGTAGGGCGCGTTTGATCACAAGGCGCATGGCGTCTTCATCGTCTGCGATCAGTATCCGAAGTGTCTCGGTCATGTTTCCTCCCTGTCGCGTTGGATGTGGATTCTACCGCAGGAGGCGGTTGAGTTCGCGCCGCAGCTGCTCTCCACGGATCGGCTTATTGAGAACCGCGTCGGCCTTGACCCAGCAGCGTTCCTCGTCGGTGGCCGCGTCGAACTCGATGCCGGTCTCGCTGGCGACGGCGGTGGCGAGGATGATGGGCAGGGCGGGCAGTGTCTTCTTGATATCGTGACACAGGGTGAATCCGGCGTCCACCTCATCCATCATGAGGTCCACGATCATCAGGTCGGGGGTCGTGGATTCGAGGATCCGGTGAGCCCCGGCGGGGCTTTCCGCCTCGATGACTTGATATCCGTCAGCCTCGAGTTGAAAGCGGACCTGGAGGCGGAAATCCTCGTCGTCGTCCACTACCAGAATTGTTTTCGCGTTTTGCCGTTTGAGTGTTTCTGCCATGGTGGTTTCCATTCGATAGATGATAGAGGCGGAGTCAGGAAAGGTCCAGTTCCTCGACGGGTTCCTTTACCTTTTCCGCCGGTTTGATCCGAGGGAGCGTGATGGTGAAAGTGGCGCCGGTGGGGGGTTCGCCGGGATTGGTGTCTGAGGAGACCTGGATGTCGCCCTGATGCATCTTGACAATTCCGTAGGTCACCGCGAGTCCGAGGCCGGTGCCTTTTCCGGCTTCCTTTGTGGTGAAAAAGGGGTCGAATACTTTCTTGAGGTTTTCCTCGGCGATACCGGCGCCTGTATCGGTGACTTTGAAGGTGACGCGTTCGGGGGAGTCGAGGAGTTCAATGGTCAATTTGCCGGAGCCGCATTTCTCCATGGCGGCGAAGGCGTTGTTGGCGAGGTTGGTGAGAACCTGGACGATCTGGTCGGCATCCACCTCGGCCATGGGATCGGTCATGGCGTTGCGGACATCTATCTCGATGGTGAGAGGTGGGGTAAGTGTTTTCACCATGCGGCTCACGAGTTCGACCAAGTCGGTAAGCCGGTGTTCCACCTTGTTCTGTCTGGCGAAATGGAGAAGGCCGGCGACGATCTTCTTGCAGCGGTCGGCGTGCTCAACGATCATCTGCAAGTCGTCGCGTTCACGCGTGTCCGTGGCGCACTCCTCGAGCATGAGGTGGGCGTACATGAGAACGATGCCGAGGGGGTTGTTGACCTCATGGGCGATGCCTGCTGCGAGCTGGCCCATGCTGGCGAGTTTTTCGGAGTTGACAAGAGCTTCCTGAGTGGCGGCCAGCTTACGCACGGCACTGCGGAGTCGCTCGATGGTGTAAGGCAGGCACATTTCGGATTCGGCCCGGCCCTTGTAGAG
>JABMPG010000535.1 GCA_013203855.1 bacterium | reverse complement strand
GGGGAGTAGCGAACAGCAGCGGTAAGGTAGTCGAAGGCGAGTTGACGCGCGTGGTGATTTTCGGGCTGGAGAGTGTGAACGAGCATCCAGGAGCGTCCGAGTCCATAGAGGGTGGGGTGATTGAATCGAGGGCCAAGGTTTTCGTCGTCAATGGGAGGCGTGGGGACGAAGTTGGCGGGTCGCGCCATTCGGGAGGAGTCTGTGAGTTTGCTGACGGCTGCGTCCAGGTAGATCCAGACTTGGTCGAGGTATGCTTTTTCGAGTTGTGAGTTGCTCTCGAAGCGGGCTTTTCGCATTCGGCCCGCATAGTAGTCGGCGATCTGGTAATCGCAGAGTCCGGCGTTTAGGAGGTTCATGTATTCCAGGGGAAAGAGAACGCGGCTTTCGCGGAGGTACTTGCGGGCGGTCTTGAGACAGCTTTCGTAGGCATCGTCGCCTTGGTGCTCGCGAACGGCTGAGGCGGAGCGCAGCCAGAGCGTTCCGACGGAGAAGAAGCGGTCGGCGCGGAGACGTTGGAAGGTGTAGTGAAAACCGATCGCGACAGCGATCCAAGTGGCACCGAGGAGGACAAGGACGAGGATTTTGGCGGGCCGGGGGGAGAGAGGTTGGCTGGTCCGCGACTGGGGTTTGTCGGCGGGTCGGTCGGTTGTCTGGGGAGGGAGATTATCTTCCGATGAGGCGCCGTAGATGACGCTGAGGTAGAAGACGAAGAATGTGGCGAGGGGGGCGATGTGGAAGGGGAAGTCGACGAGGGCGTGGAGGAGTATGGCGAGGAGTCCGAAGAACAGGCAATACCGGCGCACGGCTTCCCCGCGGTGCTGGAGGCGTCGGTAGCGCAGGAGGGCTCTTCGCAGGAAGAGGAATCCGGCGGTGAGGGCGAGGAGGAGGCCGATTAGGCCCGTTTCGACGAGGAGTTGGAGGTAGTCGTTGTGTGCGCGCTGGGTGAGGAGATCGGTGGGGCGAAGGGGGGTGCGGGGGTGTTCGGCGAAGAAGCTGGCCTGGGCGTAGGGGTAGAGGACCTGGAAACTGGCCAGGCCGTGTCCGAGGAGGGGTTTTTCGGCCACGACGGGCATCATGACGAAGAGGATTCGGAGGCGGGTTCCCTGAACGACGACGCTGGGTGTCATGGCCTTGAGTCGATCGATGTAGCTGGCGCTTTGGATGTTGAGGAAATTCCAGCGTCCGGGAACCGTCTGGGAGAGGATGAGTATGAGGGCGGCGAGTGAAACGATGAGGCAATGGCACAGGCGGATGGGGAAGTGGATGGTTTTTCGCAGGCCGAGAAGGAAGGGCGGGGTGAGAAGGATGGCGAAGATCCAGATGCTTCTGCTCTGGGTGACGATGAAGAAGTAGACGGATACAAGAATATAGAGGCCGAGGAGGATTTTCGAGCGGCGGCGGGTGTGGAAGAACCACCCGAGAGCGAGGAAGAAGGGGCCCATGCCCATGGAGGCGGCGCCGGTGTTGTGTCCGATCAGGGAGCCGTATAGGTTGCGGTTGTATAGTCCTTCGTGGCGTCGGATGATTTTGAAGACGTAGCGGGAGATTTCACCGATGGCCTCGCCGACGCTGATGAGCATGATGATACCGCCAACGGCGAGGATGCAGATGACGGACCACCGGGCGAAGCGCCGGGAGTAGGGGAGGTCGATGAGGATGAGGCCGTAGATGGACCAGACGCAAAGGTTCATTCCGGTGATGAGGCATTCGGAGTCCAGGCCGAAATGAGGCGCGCGGAACATGGCGATGACACAGTAGAGGAGGAAGGCGAGGTAGGCCGCGATTTCGATGCGCAGGCTTTCGCTTGGGCGGGGCGTGAGGGCTTTCCAGGTGACCCATAGTCCGGCCATGGTGAGGATGACCCAGGTGGTGAGGACTTCCTTGATGACGAGAGGTCTGTAGGCGAATTCGAAATAGGCGCGGATGGCGGGAAGGAAGCCTTTTGAGATTGCGATGGGATCGGCGGGTCCGAACAGGGCTTCTCGCCAGCTCTCGGGCAGGTCGAGAGGATAGGCGAAGGCGGAGACGACCAAAGCGAGGAGGGCCAGCGTCTGGATAAGGGGGACGAGGATGCCGCCCGTTCCGGGATCTTCCGGGGGCAAGCCTTCCATGAATCTGTCGGATCGGTCAGGGCTCGGTGAGTGGGCCATTTACCACTCCGGTTCGATGTGGGTGCCGTTGGGCCCCAACGCGCGAATGGTCTTGAGAGTGCGGTAAATCTGAGTCGAGGGAGTCGTGATTTGATCCCTTTCGGTCGGCCAGGAGTAGGTGAATGTCTGGGTGGTCAGGCCGGGAAGGGGGGCGAGTTCCATTTCATGGACCAGGAATTCGGGGTCGAGATAGTCCTCTGCCTCGATGGGTTGTCTGCGGTAGAAGCCGAGATTTCGGTTCAGCGCCGGGGCTTCCCCTGAGTTGTAAAGGATGGCCGTGACTTCGACTTCGGCGTCGGTTTCGGTCTGTCGGATGAGTGAGGTGGAAGTGAGATGGACGCTTTCGCGGGTGAGGATGCGGAGGGGAGTTTCCAGGATATTGTTGGATTCGTCGAGTTCGGGCACGGCTTTGTTGGCGTCGAGTTCGATGCGGATGGTTTTTTCACCGCCGTATTCGGTGTAGGCGTCGTAGTCCCACCTCAGCCGGACATTGCGCCGTTCTCCGACGGCGAGGGGCGACTGGTTCCAGGCAGAGATCTGGGGCTGGGAGCGCAGGACCTTGTCGGGCTGGCCGGACTGCACGGACATGGCGCGGATCTGGAAGGCGGCACTGGGAGTGGAGCCCACGTTCTCGACATCGAGATCCATGAAAACGGTTTCGCCCTCCTTGGGGACGGCGGGGGTGAAGCGGGCGGAATCGGGGACGGGTTTGAGATCGGGCAGGTCGGGAAGGGGCAAGGTGAGTGAAGCGTCTAGGAGGAGTCCGGTGGAGGTAAGAGCGGTTTGGGGGACGGCTTTGTTGAGCGGAGGTTTTCGGGTGACGAGAAGGCGCCAGGACTGGGGGAGATCTCGGCGGGGCTTCTGGAGATGGAGGCGGATTTCGTCCTGTCCGCGGCTGGCGGCGTTTCCATTGAGGAGGAAATCGGCGGTGGCGGCGGGGGTGCCGGAGTCGTCGATGATATGAGCGCGGCAGGCGATCGGGGCTTCTAAACCGGCGTGGTAAACGGGGGCGATGATGGTCAGGTTTGCGGTGGGATCGTAGCTGTGTGCTTCCACCCGGACGAGATCGTTGAGGAAGAGGATGGCGGTGGTGGCGGAGTCTCCGGGAAGGAATAGGACCATCTCGTGGTTTTCCGCCCCGGTGACGAGAGCCTTGACCTGTGTCAGGGGCGCTGTGATTTTCCGGGAGAAGCGGACGTTCTTTTTCTCGCCGGGCTGGAGATTCAGGTTCTTGCGGGAGATGCTGGTTCCCTTCCGCTGGGCCTGGGCGATTCGAGCGGTGATTTCGACGTTCTGGATCGGCACGTCGGTGGGGTTCTCCACGGTGACTTGGATTTTGGCGGTCTGTCCGGTTTCCTCGGGTTTTTTCAACCAGGAGAGGGAACTGATGCGGACGGTGGGATTCTCCACGCGGAAGGTTCCGTAGGCCAGTCCGTCGGCCTGATCGGTTTCACTGGCGTAGTAAACGCGGACGGTCCATTCTCCGGCCGGTGCGGGATCGGGGAGCGGGAATTTCCAGGTTAAGCGGCCGTTCTCGAAGGGCATCGCCTTTCCGTGAAGGACTTCCTCCTGGTCGGGGTTGAAGAGGAAGGCGAGCATGCGGCCGCGGTTGGCGTCGCTGGGGGATGCTTCGAAGCGGAGGTTCTGTTTTTTGCCGTCTCGGGCGGCGAGGACGCCTGGGGTCACGGTCCCGGAGATTTCTTCGGCGGGGAGGGGAATCTGGATGGTGGGGTCGCCGAGGAAGACGTACATTCGGAGCGCTTCTTGGGTTTTCCCCTGGAGAAGGCAATAGAGTTGGGAGAGGTGAACGGCATCGCCGAGCCGGGCGACGCGTTCCCGGAGGAGGGCCTGGAGGAGGGGTTGCGCGACTGCTTCGTGGTCGGTCGTATAGCCGGGGCCGGAGGGGACGTAGAGGGCGGCGGCTCCGCCGGACTTGACGCGCATCATGTCTTCGCTGATGCAGATATGCCATTTGGGCTTGGGATAATCGAAGGCGCCCTGGTTGCAGGTGAAGGTGGCGATGAAGGGGAGGCGCAGTTCGTTTTCGAGGTTGAGATTGTCGCTGTTTTCGCTGTCGCCTCCGAACCAGATGCGTTCATCGGTCCAGATGTTGGGGGAGCCGTGGCCCATGAAGAACATGGCGCTGACGCCGCGGTTGTAGGTGTTGAGGAGTTCGAGGGTGGTGGCGGTGCTGACTTTGAGGTTCCTATCGCGAACGAGGCTCTTGGGGAGATAGAAATTGTCTTCGAAGGGGAAGTTCTCCAGGTAGACTCTCTTGCCCGCGATGGCAGGGGAGCGGTAGTCGTTGAAGAGCCGGTCGGTGGCGTCGCTGAAGTCTCCGCTGTCGTCGGCGCAGTAGGCGAAGCGTCCGCGCCAGGGGCCCTTTGGGGGTGTTTTGAAGGCGATCACTTTGCGGACCATCTCCTCGGCGTCTTCGTTGAGTCGCGCTGGGATCCGGCCGAGGATGACGTCGGGAAGAGGGTCTTCGCCGAGGAGGGTGGTGTACCACATCTCGGAGGCCCAGGTATCGCCTTCGGCGGTGGTGTAGGAGTAGGT
>JABMPG010000534.1 GCA_013203855.1 bacterium | reverse complement strand
GGGCTCTGATCCGCAAGTGCGGCCTCAAGGCCCTGATTGTCACCCGCGATGCCGAAGGCGTAGTCGTCGTGAGGCCCCGAGGCCAGGCGGCCGTCATTCCCGCGCGCGCCCCCGAGGTCCGGGATGAGACCGGCGCGGGCGACACCTTTATCGCGACCCTGGGGCTCGGTCTGGCGGGCGGGCTGTCCTTCGATGATGCGGTGATTCTGGCCAACCGCGCGGGAAACACCGTGGTCGGCAAACTCGGCGTGGCCACCCTTTCGCCCTTGGAACTCAAGGCGGCGGTCGATGGAGGTGCTCCTGCGAGCAAGGTCCGGCCCGTGGCCAATCTGCGCATTCTCGTCGCCAACCAGCAGACCCGAGGCCGCAAGGTCGTTTTCACGAATGGCTGCTTCGACCTGCTGCATCCCGGCCATATCCGGTTCCTGCACGAGGCCCGGCGCCTGGGCGACCTCCTCGTCGTCGGCCTGAACACCGACCGCTCGGTCCGCGCGCTCAAGGGTCCGGGACGCCCCATCCTGAAGGCCGAAGAACGGGCCGCCATCCTCTCCGCCCTCGAGGTCGTCGATTACGTCATCTTCTTCGACGAACTCACGCCCGATATTCTCCTCCGCGAAATCCGGCCCGATGTCTTGGCCAAGGGCAGCAACATCCCCGAAGACAAAGTCGTCGGCCGCGACATCGTCGAGTCCTACGGCGGCCGAGTCTGCCGTCTGCCCATCCTCGACGACTCCGCCGCCTCGGATCTAGTTGATTCGATAAGGGGAAAACTGGGGAAGTAAGGGGGGCTTGGGTTTGGAGTTGGGGGCTTGGAGTTGGCGTGCCCTTGGAGAAGAGAGGGGAAGCCCTTCACAAGAGGCGTGAGTGTGTGATCGGTCCTGTCAGGATCGCGCCCGATTCCGGCGACGCAGGTACCACAACACTCCGCCACCAGAGCCGATCAGAAATACTGCATTGCAGGCCAGAACCCAAAGGGTGGTCTTGCCAGGTTCATCCTTCGCAACGTCCGGTCCGAGTAACGGGGGTTGTGCGGCAACGGTCGGCTCGCCGATGGGAAGGAGCTTGGCCGGCTCCGTTTCGAGGGGCGGGAGATCCGCAGCGGCCTCTTGGAAAATCGGAGCGACTGTCCCCTCCCGATCTCTCTCTAACCTCTTGCCCACTGCTTCGTTCACTTGGGCAATGATCTCATCCACGGCTTCCCTGTCCTGGAGGGCATCGGTAGCCATCTGGCGCAGTTCCTCGGTGGCGAACGGAAATAACTGGTAGTTGTAGACTATCGTCTCGGTCACACTGCGCCGCACAAGCATCAGGCTGTTCCGCGCGTGTGCTTCCTGAACTTCCTCTATCTCGCGTTGTCGATTCGCTTCTCTTTCGGCACGTTCTTTCTCATTCTTGGGATTAGCCGGATTCGACAAGGGCATATCAAATCCCGGCCCTTCCGGAACCGGCACACGCTCCGTTCCGATCCCATGATCCATGAGAAGCCGAACCGCTTTTAGATGGTATGGTGTTGCTTCTCTCCGGATTCTTGCCAGTTCCGCACCTTTGGCACCCCGATTCTGGAGGCAAAGGCTCGAGCCTATCCCGGCATAGGCCTCGGCCTGCATTCTGATATTATCTGTCTTGAGCGCGACCAACTTGCGGAGATAGACTTCGCATTTCGCATTGTTGACCCTGTAGAGGTGCGTGCCAAACACGCTGGCCAACTCGGAGACCACAAGAGATTTCTCCTCATCATTCTGGCAGCGAGCGAGAATAGATAGGAACTCCTTCTCAATCTGGACAGATGGGATAGATTCGTCGTCGCACTCAGATCGAACGGAAGCAATGCGTCTGAGGATGTCGCGGCGATGGTTATCCGCATCCTCCCCTCCCAGTACGCCGCTTGTCGCGAGGAAAAGCGCTCCGAGCAGCAGCACGAACACGATGGGTGCGCGACGTCCCGTTTTCGGCCCTAATAGGATGCCCCGGATTCTAGCCTCGCTGTCAAGAAGAGGAAGCAACAAATTGACCCTCCTTACTGCCACGGTCCCTGCAATCTACCTGGGACGTTTTGATTCCATGTTCGTGCAGTGAGATTAACATACCATACCCACGTATGGTTAACAACCACATTGTTCATGTCATACCAGTAGCCGTCATCAGCTTGATACTCAAAAGCCACATTTCGAGCCAGGGAACTCATTACAAACGGGCCATTAGGGTCATCGTCAACGTTCAGGTATTGCTTTGGCCTGGGACCGCCATCGTCGCAGCGATCTAACACTACATTATTATCGCCAATTGGAGCGTTGACGTATTCCTGGGGATTATTCCAGGGAAGTCCGTTTGGCCACACATGAGCGACGGCCGCGCAATTCTCCCGGATGCTCAAGCGCGAGAAATTCATAGTCGTGCCGAACTGAAGTTCGAAATAGCTACCCGCGCCGAATTTGTCGGTTCCAGACGTGCCCGGATAATTTGTCGTGGTATCGCTCTTCCACGTGACGGTTGGGGAGATGGGAAGTCTTATGCTATATCCTTTCATTTTTTGAACAGCGTAATCAGTGTACTGAGTCTGTGAGTCAAAGACGTTTGCGTATACAGTATAGCTGCCGATCACCCTCTTCGCAGTCATTACTACACTGAGACCATAACTCTGGTAGGGGATACTTCCACCATCTCCCATTCCAATCCACTGAATTGTCCCAATGGCATCGGCAAACAATCCCAGGTTGGTCCAGTTGTCGTCTGGGCACTCCCTGACCAGGAGCCTATCAAAGTCACTCCATGTGGTCGGATCAATTCTACAAGTGACCTCTTCACCCCCGCCAATCATGTTACGCCCCGTATCGGCTGGCCATGTGGCGAATGTTTCTGATACTATTTCGCCGACTTCCGCGATCCCCCCGTAGGTCCATTGGTATTCCGCAACACCAACTCCGGTTTGAAACACAAACAACATGATAATGAGCATACTGATGGATGAACGAACTGTCTTCTGTGAGAATTCCTCGGTTCGCATGGGATGGTCTCCTCTAGCCCTTGGCAATGACCGTCGACCCTTCTAAGGTATATATGTCCAAGGGGAGCGCTTCTGGGACACCAATGCGGTGAAAAGATGGAGTGTTCTGGCTTCAGTTTCTGGGTGTGTTCAACCGGATCAGTAGTCCCGATCTTGCGGGACACTAACCTTGCTGTTGCACAAGCATCTGGCAAATCGCTTTTAGCCCGTCAAGGTGTACGGAAGCCATCCGAACAGGAGACTCACTTTTCGCTTCGTGCCTTCCCTCTTGTACTGGAAGAAGAGCAGGTTGAACTCGGACTCGTCCTTTGACTCGTCTTTTCGCGTGAGGTAGAGCGGGCCGAGGAAGCGGGTTTCGCGGCGGTTGAGTTCCTTGTCGCAGGTGCGGGCGTAGAGGCTCCAGAGCGGTGCCCAGTTGCGGCCCACGCCGTCGTCGGCGTTGTGGGGAAACAGGTCGGGGATGGTCAGATGGCTACGCTCTTTGTCGTGTCCCCACGAGGCCAGTGGCCAGATCATGCGATATTTCAGGGTCCGGCCGTCGTCCCACTGATGGGTCCGCCAGTAGAGGAACGGCACGAAGTAGTAGCGGGCGAAATCGCACCCGTCGCTCTGCTCCACGCGATCGTAGCGGTAGGAGGCGACCGGCCAGAAGACGTGAACCCGCTTGAAGTCGGGACGGATCGTCCAGCCCAGAAGGTTCAGCAGGTGGAATCGCCGCTCCGGTCCGGGCCCGATCTGGCGCGAAACGACGAACCACATGAAGTAGTACTTGTTATAGGACGGCTTGAAGTTCTGCGCGTGGGCCCACACCGGCCAGAACCAGGCCCGCGAAACCCGCCCGGGCGACTTGCTGTGGCCGTAGACCGGGAAGTAGTACACGATATCGCGCTTTTGATGGTGGAAGGTGAACCAGAAGGGCAGGAACATGTTCAGCGTCGCTCCCTTGAGGGGGCCGCGAGCGAAATTCAATTTCTCCCCAAGCGGCCACAGCCAGAAGTAGCGCTGGGTGCCGTCGGGATGCGGCAAACTCCCGAATAGCGGCCAGAGACGGAATCCCCATCCGTGATCGCTCGTGGCGTAAGCGAGAAAGGGCCACAGAGCGCTGTAGACGTGGACGTCCTTGCGCTGGGTCTGCACCCAGAGGGGCCATCCGATGAAGCGAACCATATCGAAGAGCAGGAACCTCTCGAACCGGCCATAGAAAGGGAAGAAGGCGAATGATTGCCCCGGTTCGGTCCAGTAGACGGGGAAGAGGAGACGGTGCTGATCGAATCTCCACCAGAAGGGGAAACAAATCGAATAGGATCGATCCTCGGCATCGGGAAAGGTCTTGCGTCCCTGGTAGAAGAGGGGGAAGAGCCCGCGCCATTGGCGGGTTTCGCCCGTCGGGAAGGAACGGTAGATGGAATACCACAGCGGGAGCCCTATCATCTGGCGGTCTAGCTGCTCGGGTCCCCTCCGTTCTTTCCAGGAGACAAGGGGCCAGAGAATATCGAGGCCGCGCGTTCCCTCCTCCCGGTTCTCATGTTTCGACCAGAGAGGATGGAGGCCCGAACGAGACCCGACCGCGTCGCTCCGGGAAGAGTATAGGGGCCAGAGGAGGTTGGCTTCCCGGCGGGTTGTCTGCGTCGTGGGGGCATCTTCCTCGTGAAGATAGGCGATCGGATAGAAACTGAAAGAAAAGGCGCGCGCGTTGTCCATCGCCAGGGCGCCCAGCACGAATACCGCCGCCATCAGAAATCCCGCTCGAATTCTCGCGTTCATTTCTCGGATCCCCTTGTGTGAAGAAAATCGGGGGACAGGCCCTTGCGGCACTGTCCCCCGATTCAGGATATCCTGCGGCTCCGTCGGGAGCAGCGCTTACTGGTTGGTGAAAATCTGCACGCCCAGGTAGCCAATGGCCACGATGTCGTCCAGTCCGTCGCCATCCACGTCGCCGACCAGACGCAGGTGTTGACGCTTGTCCCACCCGTCGTTGTAGCCTAAGTCGTAGTACATCGTGTTGTCTCGGATCACGGGGGCGAAGCTGCCGCCACCATCGGACGGGGAAAAGATAACCGGCGAGTTTCCGATGGCGAAAATATCGTAGAAACTGTCGCCGTTGATCTGGGCCAGTTCTCGGATGTGCTTGGAACTTTCCCATCCGCCCGTGGCACCGCCGAAGTCCGAGATCCACCGGGTCTCGGTGGCGAAGCCCACGCCGTCGGCCAGAGCCACGTAGACGCCCTTGTCGCCGAAGCCAATAATGTCAGCCATGGGGAGATTCGAGGCGCTCACCGGGCCGCCCACGTCCTTGGCGAAGCGTGGATGCCGCTCGTTGCGCCAGTTCTGCACCCAATCGTTCGTGTTGCCGTTGAACCGATAGGCGGTGAAGGTCTTGTTCGGTTTGATCGGCTCCGCGAAGCCATTGCCCGTCGAGTAGGAGACGAACACGCCGATATCGTGGAAACCGACGATATCGTTCAGCCCGTCGCCATTCACGTCAGCCAGGACGCGCTGGTGAATGTCCGTGCGCCAGTCGTCGCGACCGGCCGGATTCCCACGATCTTCGGGGAATGCGAGGGGCTCGTTCGGATCGTCGGTGACCTCGTCCAGGCCCTTGGCGCTGAAGTAGTCCTTGATCCAAAGCCGCGCCGGTTCGAAGCCGGCACCCCAGGAGGTCGCCACGACCACGCCGTTGTTGCCGAAGGCCACGATATCGGCCATGCCGTCGCCGTTCACGTCCTCGAGGAAGCGCGGGTGCTGATCCACGCGCCAGCCGTCGTTGTAGCCCAGGCCCTTGACCCAGACACCGGGGGCGGCGAAAGACTGGCCTTCGGAAAGAGCGACGACAACGCCCTTGTCTCCAAAGCCCACCGCGTCCGCCTTCCCATCGCCGTTCACGTCGGCCATGGTGCGTATGTGTCGCTCTTCACGCCAGAACTGATCGTATCCGAACTGTTCCACCCAGAGGGTCGGAGCGGTGATCACGCGAGGCTGGTCGGTCTCGCCATAGAGAAGAATGTCATCGATGTTCCAGCCCGAATAGGGGAAGGCGTTTGCCCGGATTGTATAACCCCACCGGATCCAGACGCGCTCTTCGAAGTCCACCATGCGGGGCAGGGCATACTCCACGTCGGTCCACCGGTCGTCCGTGACCACATCGACGTTCTGCCAGACGCTCGTCCAATTCTCTCCGTCAATGGAGACCTCGATGAAGTGGGGCGCCCAGTTCGACGCGTCGCAGTTAAGCCAGCGCTTGAAGCGCAGGTTGATACTCTCAAAATCCGAGCAGTTGATCGGATCGGTCATCACGTAGAAAGGGCCGCCAGGGGCCGTCGAGTAGTTACCGCGCAGGTTCACACCAATGACGTTGCTGCCCGTGAAGCCGCTGGTCGGATCCGGATTGCCATACGTGCCACCGCCCATGCCCTGCGGAACGCCAAACTCCCACTCCGAGCCGGACTCAGGCTCCGTGCCGGCCCAATGAGGATCGGCATTGAGAGTCCACTGCACCAAGGTGCTCTGGAACGTAGTCTCCGGGAGAAGGGTCGAGATCATCGACAGTCCAACCTCGACGCCCCGGTCGCTGAAACCGACGATATCCTGACGGCCATCGCCGTTCACGTCGGCCAGCACACGGGGATTCCGGCCCGGCACCCAGTCCTGCTTAATCCCGAAAGCGTCCAACGTGACCATCTCACTGTCGGGCGGGTAACTGGAAAACCACGTGATGTCGCCACTCTCTCCCAAAGCGAACACGGGACCGGCGTTTTCATCCAGGTAGATGTCATAGATCGAATTATCCACGTAAACGTTAACGAACGACATGGTGGTCCGGGGATCGGAGGACTGGAACTCGAGGACGGAGCCGAACTTGGCAAAGCCCAGGTAATCGTCCCCCTTGATGTCGTAAACCCGGCCGCCCGTCTCCGGAACCTTGTACTCCATCAGTTCCCACCCGGCCGTCAGCGGCGTACCACGATCGCGGGGGATGCTCACCCGGTACTCAATATCGGATTCGATGTAGATGCGGAAACGATTGACGTAGGGAGGCACATAGTCGGCACGCAGAACCGACGGCTCGTCCACCAGCGTCGGCTTGGTCAGACGCAGTCGGCCGACGAAGAGGTTGTCTTGGAGAGCGGTCGGGTTGAATGTGTTCAGAGTCGGAGAATTGACATACTTGCCGTCATACGAAATGGTGAAGCTGGGCGTGTAAGTCGTGTCGGCCCGCTTCAGGGTCTGCCACCGCAGGGTGTACTGGCCACTAAGATCGCGCATGATCTGGTCGAAGCGGTCCAGAACTCCGCTCAGATCGCCCGACCGGTAGTACGTGCCTTCGGTGCGCGCCGCCAGATCCATCAAGTCGATGCGGTTCGGATCGTCGGTGAAGGCGATGGGGTAGATCCGAACGTCGGCGGCGTCGGGGCTGGCCAGATCGACCAGATCGTTAACCGTGCGAAAACTCGAGGAATCCTGCCCGTCGGTGAAAAGAACCACAAACCGCTGTTCCAGATTGGGGTTCGTGTCGGGAAATTCGGCAAGGGCATAGGCGGTCGCATCCCACAGGCGCGAGCTGAGATAGATGCCCTGGACGAACTGGCCGCGGGCCCGATACAGGCGCTCGATCAGCATGTCGGTATCGTCCGTGAAGCCCGAAACCAAGCCGGGGGCCCGGTCTTGGCGGTGAAATTCGTAGATGGCAACCTGGGCCGCGCCGCGCAAATTCCGGATGAAACGATCAGCGGCCTGCTCCATGGCGTCCAGCGCCCCCGCCTGCTGCATGCTGCGGGTGAAATCGAGCACCAGAACGATCTTCATGTCCCGGGGAGACGCCTCGGCCAAGTGAAGGCCCGTCTCGATCTGATCGATCTCAATGC
>JABMPG010000533.1 GCA_013203855.1 bacterium | reverse complement strand
GGTCATGAGGAAGGTCAATGAGGGACACGGACCGGCGATCATGATCGGCTTTCAGCAGGCCACGGCAGTGGCGAAGTGGGTTTTTCAGACCGACAGCGACGGGGAGATCGGGGCCGCCCATTTCACGGGCATGTGGGCACTGAGAGAAGATTTTGATCTCCTGCTCGGCGTGCGGGTTGGACGGCTGCAGACGGTCCGCCGGCGATTCATAAGCAGGGGTTTGCGGTTGGTGACGCGACTGCTGTTCGGAGTTGATGCACGTGATATTAATGTGCCATTCCGGCTTATGCGCACCGAGGCGCTGGCCCGTTTGCTGCCGCTCGTACCGGCCGACGCCTTCGCCCCCAACGCCATCATGACCGGGCTGGCGGCCCGTCTCGGCCTGCGAATCAAGGAGGTGGATGTGCCCCACCAGGCAGGGCAGGGCCGACGGGGGGCGGATATTGGCTGGCGGTCGATCGCCCGGGCGATGATCCAAACCACCAAGACGGCATGGCGCGCCCGTTGACCTGTGATTTTCGGATCGAGTTATTCGTCATGCCGGGAGATTGGGGAATGTTCGCGCGCGGCAAGAATGTCAGATGTGGAGGATGGCGCGGATCGCTTTTTGGTTTTGCTTGATCCAGCCCATCATGGCCTTGACGCCGGCTAGGACCGATTGCGTCGGCGCCCACTCGATCTCCGCCTCCAGGCGCCACGACAGATCGGCGACGAAATAAGGTTGATCGCCCGGCCGGCTTTCGGAGTAATTGATCGAGGCGAACTGTCGCCCGTTCATTTCTTCAATGATCTCCAGGCAAGTCTTGATATCGATGGCATTGCCCGGGCCCCCGCCGACGGGATAGACTCCCCTCTTTCTCTTGCGCCAGCATTCCAGGTAGAGATCCAGGAGGTCGTCGATGTACAGGAGGTCGCGCACCTGGAGACCGTCGCCGTATATGGTGATCGGCAGCCCGAGCGTATTGGCGATGGCAAACCAGGCGACCCAGCCCTGGTCCTCGATTCCGATCTGGTGAGGGCCGTAGATGCAGGATTGGCGCAGCGAGCATGTCGTTAACCCGATCTCCTTGCGCCCGAATTCGGTAAAGTACATTTCGCCCACCGCCTTGCTCACGCCGTAGGGTGTGTAAGGGTCGAGCGGATGATTCAGGCCGACGGGGTCATGCACGTTCAAGTGTCCGTAAACCTTATTAGTTGATGAGTAGAGGCAATAAGCGTCCGGAGTATATTGCTTCACGGCTTCAAGCACATTGAAAGAGAGCACGGCGTTGTCCCGGAAATCCCGGCGCCGATTGAGGTAACTGGTGGTCACGGCGACTTGCGCGGCCAGGTGGAACACCGCATCGACGGGGCCGATCCGCGCGAAAACCTCCGAAGCCTTGGCCGGGTGGCTCAGGTCGCAACGAATGAGCCGGGCGCCCTTGTCGACCAGTTCCACGACGTTGAGATCCGAGCCGCGACTGCTCAGGTTGTCGATGCCGACCACCTCGATTCCTTCACGCAGCAAACGTCTGGCCAGGCAACTTCCGATGAAGCCGCACGCGCCGGTGACAATCGCTTTGGTCATCTTCCCGCTCCCTAGGCTCGGGCGCAATCCACCGAACGGTAAAGGATTCTTGCGCTCAGAACACATACACCCCGTCGTCGTAGAAACCGACGATCTCGGGGATGTAGTCGCCGTCCACGTCGCCCACGAGGCGAAGATGGCGGGTGGGGTCCCACGCCGGATTACTGAACAGACCGAAGGCATCGGCCCACTGTTCCGGCGAGGTGAAAGAATCAGCGTGGCCATCGCCCGTGTTGTCCACTCCGAGCGAGACATAGACGCCCTTTTCCCCGATGCCCAAAATGTCGTCATCGCCATCGCCGTCCATATCGACCATTCCCCGGGGGAAGAGGACCGGACTAACCCATCCCTCGTTACGGCAGAACTGGTTCTTGAGCCGCTGCTCGGGCGCCAGGAAATTACTTCCATCGCAGAGGGAAACCAGCACGCCCCTGTCGCCGAAGCAGACCAGATCCGCGAGGTCGTCGCCGTTCAAGCCGGCCGTCATGCGGGGGTGGAGAGCGACCTGCCATGCCCTATCCGCGCTGAAATCACCTTCCCAGCCTTGCGGCGTCAGATAGGCGTCTCCAAGTCCGTCTCCGTTCGTGTCCTCGCAGAGGCATATTGCGACTTTATGCTGGCCGATGCCCACGATGTCCAGAAAGCCATCTCCATTCAGGTCCGCGAAAGTCCGCACGTGACTGGCGGCCCTCCACCCATCGCTCTCGTGCCAGCCTGCAAACCAGACCGACGCGTCCTGAAACGTCCCGTCGCCGTTGTTCAGGGCCACGG
>JABMPG010000532.1 GCA_013203855.1 bacterium | reverse complement strand
GTTGACGCCAAATCGGATCGGCCAAACAAGTTAAATCAGGACGGCCCAGGCGGTGGTTTTGGGCAAAAACTGGGGAATCAACGGTGCCGGCTCACGCAAGTGATGCTCTGGCCATCCCTCCCGCCCCGGTCAGAAGCATCGGAATCGTGCCGGATCTCCCTCCTTCTGCCGTTGGTTTGCCCGATTTCCCAAGCCACTGCCTGCCCGGTCGGCGTCTCGTCTCCACCGCTCCTTCAAACTGTTTCACCCTCCCGAATTCTCCCCGATTCCCTTTCCCTTCCCGTTTCCCCGCTCCGAGGCGCCGACCGCCTCTATTTCAAAGGGGAATGGATCCCATGAAAAAAGCCCCGGAAATCCGGGGCTTTTTTCACAAGTATCGGTGTTGGGAGATGCTATTCCACCCCTGCCCGTTTTTCGGCGTAATCCTCCACCGTCAAATCGTCATGCTTGAAATCGAAGGCAAAGATGCCCAGCACGAAATCGCTGATCTCCGACACGTCCACGCCCAGGCGGAGATGGAGGCCGGCGTGGGTAAGGAAAGGATCGGCGACGGCCACTTCCAAGCTGGTTGTCAGCCAGTAGTGCCAGCCACGCGGGAAGAGGGGCGTGCCTTTGTGGAGCCATTCGCGGGCCGAGGCGTAGTGGAGTTCCTTGGCGGACACATCGCGGAAAGTCATGGACTTCAGTTGCATCCGGCTGTCCCACGATGTGTTTTCTTTCTTGAAGTAGTTTTCGCGGCCGAACTCGTAATCCTGCTGGATCTGGGCGAGTTGAATGGGGAGAAAACCGATACGGGTGCGGCTTTCGCTGCCGGCGAAGAATCCGCGTCCGTCCATCTCGGCCGTCGCGCCGGTGAAATGAATGGCGCCCAGGTTGACGAAATCGCTGACCTGGGCATGAATACCGAGGGACGGCGGGACCATCCCGGTGTGCGCATTCTCGAAGGTAACGCCCGCCCCGAGCTGGAAAACGTCGCAGAAATCATACAACCGGTTCTGGCTGTACCGGCACCCGCTCAGCAGGCTCACGGCCGCAAGCAGAACCAAGATCGCCGTCAATCGCACTCCCACACGGATCTGACTCATCTTTCCGCTCCTTTCAACATCCACGCTTGTGTTGGCGTTCAGCAAAAAGCCAAATAGCTTCGGTCTGGTCAAAAAAGCAAAACAGAAAATGTGCAAACAACCCAAATCGAGCCTATCAACGCCCCGAAAGCCAAGTCAAGCATATTCCGCCCGCCCGCCACCCTCGATCCTTCACGGGTGAGACGAGGTCGTGCGCGTGCGACCCGGGGCCACCCGAGCGGGAAACTCATGCGCTGGGATGGCGAGTCTGGCGTTCGATTCACTACTCAGACGCAAGCCATTCGCCCAGTTCCGCCCGGAATTCGTGGACGGTCAGGTCGAAGTGGAGAGGGGTGATGGAAACTTTCTTCTCCCGGAGAGCAACGTCGTCGTAGTCTTCGCCCTCTTTGCCTTCAAGGATTGTGAACTTGCCAATGTTGCGCCAGGTAAGAACATCTCCGGCGTCGATGGCGTGCTGGAGGTCGTCGACGAACATCGCCCGGCCCTGGCGGGTCACGAGCGTGCCGGTGATTCCATCGGGCGGCACGTTGGGAACGTTGACGTTCAGGATAACGCCAGTCGGCAGCCCGCGCTCCAGGATGATCGGAGCGAGACGGGAGATGGCCTGCTGAGCCGTCCTAAAGTGCATATCCGGGTCAGCCTGGACGTAGCCGAGGGAGACGGCAATGGAAGGCACGCCGAGCATGGCGCCTTCCCGGGCAGCGGCGACCGTGCCAGAATAGAGGATGTTGTTGCCGATATTGCCGCCAGGATTGATCCCTGCAATCACCAGGTCGGGCTTGCGTCCGGCCAGGGCCAGCACCCCGAGTTTGACGCAGTCGGCAGGCATGGCGTTCAGAGCATGGCCCCACAGGACACCATCACGCTCGACTACCTTGTAGTCCATCTCCCGGTGTACGGTCACGGCATGGCTGACGGCACTGCGCTGTCCCTGCGGGGCGACGACAAGGATCTCGCCGAGGTGGGCCACCGCGTCGTAGAGCGCGGAGAGACCAGGGGCGTCGATGCCGTCGTCATTGCTGAGGAGAATCAGTTTGCGCGGATCGGAGTCTTGCGGTTTCTGCTTCATGCGTCCTTCTTGTCAAAGAGCTGGCGTAGCTGGGCCGCCTGGTCGAGAAAGGCGGACAGAGCCTCGGCGTCCTCGTTCGCGATGGTCCGGCGGGCCTGCTGGAGGAGTTCCAGGGCGGCGTCGATCGATTCGATCATCGCCTGCTTGTTGTCGAGAAAAATGTCCTTCCACATCGGCACGCTTCCCATGGCGATGCGGGTGGTGTCGCGAAATCCGGGCCCGGCCAGTTGGCACAGGAGATCCGTCGAGGCCGCGTCGCCGACGGTCTGGAGCACGAGAGCCGCGGCGGTCAGGTGGGGGAGATGGCTGAGCCGTGCCAAGAGGCGGTCGTGCTCCTTGGGGCTGACGGCGGCCACGCGCATGCCGACGGCCTTCCAGAAGGTCTCGACCCGTGTCAGCGCGTCGGAATCGGTCGAGGGCGAGGGCGTCAGAATGACCGTCGCTCCCTGATACAGATCGGGCTGGGCAAACTCGGCGCCACTCTTCTCGGAGCCGGCCATCGGGTGGGAGCCGATGAAGGGCGCGCCGTCCCGGCGAACGCCTTCGGCCAGTTCAACGATAGAGTGCTTGGTGCTCCCCACGTCAGTGACAATCGCGCGGGGTGGCACGGCCTGGAGAACGGCGGGCAACTGGCGCAGGATCACCGAGACCGGGCCGCAGAGGACCACGAGATCCGCCTCGCGGCATCCCTCGGCGAGATCGAGCGTATAGGAACTGATCGCGCCCGAGTCTACAGCCTTGCGCAATCGGCCCGCGTCCCGTCCAACGCCAATCGCCTCATCGACGATGCCACGCCGGAGGGCGGCCATCCCGAGCGAAGCGCCGAGCAGGCCAACGCCGACGACGGTGAGGCGCTTGAAATGAATGTCGCTGCTATCAGGCAAGATGCGCTCCCTGGATGCCATGTTGATCAACGGCTGTTTCTCGCTTCACCCCCGATAGACCACGCGCTCGGTTTTCCTGGGAACGGGCCAGCCGCCTGACGGCATGCATCCTCATCCGTGCAGTTCCCAAAGGTCCATGAAAGATTGGCTGCGCGGTTTCGCTCACTGAATAACCTTCTTCAAGACCGCCAAGAACTTGCGGTTTTCCGCGGGTCGGCCAATCGTCACCCGAATGTGCTGGGGCAGGCCATAGCCGGCCATCGGCCGGACGATCACGCCCTGAGCCATGAGAGCGCGCGTCACGTCGGCGCCGGAACGCCCCGTGTCGATCAGGATGAAATTCGTGACCGAGGGCACAAACGCAATCTTCATCTTGCGCAGCTCGGACTCGAGCAGTTGGCGGCCCTTCTCGTTGTTCTCGCGCGAGCGGCGGATGTGGGCCTCGTCGTCGAGTGCGGCGATTGCGGAGGCCTGGGCCATGCGGTTGACGTTGAAGGGCTTGCGCACCCGGTCCAGGTTCTGGATGATCTCGGGATTCGCGAAGGCGTAACCCACACGCAGTCCGGCCAGACCGTAGGCCTTGGAAAAAGTCCGCGCCACCACCAGGTTCGGGTGCCTGCGAACGAATTTCAGCCCGTCGGGATAGGACCGTTTCGTCACGTATTCAAAGTACGCCTCATCGAGAAGGACCAGAACGTCCTCCGACACTTCGGCCAGAAACCGTTCGAATTCCTTCTTCTCGATCATGGTGCCGATCGGGTTGGTCGGATTGGCGATGCAGATGAGTTTGGTCTTCGAATCGACCCGCTCTAGAAGGGCGTCCACGTCCACCCGCCAGTCCCGGAGCGGGGCCTGTTTGAATTTCACGTTGGCCTTGAGCGCCTCGAGAAGATAGCTCACGAAGTCGTGCTCAGAGAAAATCACGCTTTCGTCCCGGTTCACATAGGTCTGGATCAAGAGCCCGTTGATCTCATCGGAGCCGTTGCCAAGGACGATCCACTCGGGGGGCAGGCCATATTTTTCGGAAAGTTTGCCCTTGAGATAGAACCCGGCGCCGTCCGGGTAGAGGTGCATCTCGGCGGCGAGGGCCCGCATGGCGACGACAGCTTTTCGGGACGGCCCAAGGGGGTTTTCGTTGGAAGCCAGTTTGATCACCTCGGTCAGGCCGAACTCGCGCTGGACCTCTTCGATGGGTTTGCCGGGCGGGTAGGGCAGGATGGCGGGAATATGCTTTCGGGGTGTGGGGGGCATGGTGTCTTTCCCTCTGGCAGGTGTTGAAGTTTGGAGTCTACAGTCTCATGAAGAGTTCAAAGTTCGAGGTCTGAAGTCCGAAGTTGCCCCAACTCATGACCCCAATCTTCTCCTAATGCGGCCGGTCGTTCCTCGGGTAGGAGCCCATGATTTTCATGAACTCGCAATGCTCCTCCACATCGTGAACGACCCGGCTGATCGTGGGATCGTCGAGGTGGCCCAAGAGGTCAACAAAGAACACGTATTCCCAGGGCCGGCGCTTGGTAGGACGCGACTCGATCTTTGTCAGGTTGATCTTCTCCTCGTGGAAGGGCTTGAGCAGGTCGTACAGCGCACCCGGGCGGTCCTTGACCGAAAACATGATACTGGTCTTGTCGTCGCCGGTGGGCGCCGAGGGACTTCGGCCGATGATCCAGAACCGGGTGATGTTGTCCTTCATGTCCTCGATGCCACGGACGAGAATGTCCAGGTCATAGAGTTTGGCGGCCAGTTCGCTGCCGATGGCCGCAGCGTTGTTCGAACGGGTGGCCAGCTTGGCGCCTTCGCTCGTCGAGTCCGTTTCGTGCAGCTCGACGCCAGGCAGGTTCTGTTTGAGCCAGGCGCGGCACTGCAGGAAGGGCTGAGGGTGGGAATAGACGCGCTGGATCTTTTCGAGAGAGCAGTTCGCCATGAGGACGTGATGGATCGACAGCGTGATCTCCGAACAGATGATCAGATTCGTGTCAACGAACCGGTCCAGCGTGTCATGAACCACGCCGCCGGTGGAGTTCTCGATGGGCACCACACCGTAGTCGGTCCAGCCCTTCTCGCAGGCCATGAAAACATCGTCGATGGACTTGTAGGGGATGCACTCGGCCGACGTGCCGAACATTTCCTTGGCGGCCATGTGGGTGAAGCTGGCCTCCGCGCCGAAGAACGCAATGGTCTGGCGGGATTCGAGGTTGAGACAAGCCGACATGATCTCGGCGAAGACGTGGCGCAGGCCGGTGTTCGGAAAACTGGTGTCGTTTTTCTCGCAGAGGCGGTCCAGAATCATCTTCTGCCGTCCCGCGTCATAGAAGGCCTGGCCGGTCTTCTGTTTCTCTTTGCCGATGGACACGGCCGCCTCGGCCCGCCGACCAAGCAACTCGATGATGTGCCGATCCACCTCGTCGATTTCACTGCGCCACTTCTCGATACTCATGGTTTCAAGTCCTATCTGCTACGCACGACAAAATCCCGCGGGCGCGCGTCCTTCGGGCCCGATCCGGAAAACGAAAGGGATTATAGCCCCGCTCCGGGGGAGGCGAAAGGGCAAAGTTCCCGTTCGTATCCTATGGGGCAGAGCTGAGGCCTGCCCGTGTTCTGTGGTGCAGGCTTCCAGCCTCGCCGTCATCACGGAGGATTGGCACCACATCAAATGGGACAGCAAAGATTAAGACCTGCTGCCCCGTCCGAAAAAAGGGGCTGCCACCCAGCGATCTCCGGCCGCCGTCCCCCGAAAGCGATACTGGTTTTCATGGACAGCAAACAGAAAGGAGGGCTACCCTTGCGTTCAGGTGGTACACTTTCTCTCTGCCACCTGGCACTCTTTCACTCCACCGTTCACGGCAAAAGCGTTACAGAGGAATTGTTCCATGCAAGGCAGAAATACAGTCGGAGTCGGCATCATAGGCAGCGGCCTGCGGGGCGTTAGCTGCCTTGCGGCAGCCATGGCCGCCACATGGGAGGAAACTCGATTCGAAGTGAGATGTCTTATGGACCGCAACGAGGAACGCTTGCAGGAGGCCCAACGGCATCTCAAATCCGTCTGCGCCAAACACGGAGCGCCACAGCCCGACGTGCGGCTCACCACGGACGCGCAGTCCCTCATCGACGATCCGCGTGTCCAGATGATCCTTGTCACAACCCCCACCTATGCCCACCGCGAACCGGCCGAGGCTGCCCTCGCCTCGGGGAAAAAGGTCTATCTCGATAAGCCCATTGCCGCCGATCTCGAAGACGCCGCTGCCATCGTGGACGCTGAGAAAAGAGCGGGCCACCCCCTCATCATGGGGTTCACCCGCCGCTATGAGGAGCCTTGGCGGCGCGCCTTTCACCTTCTCGAAACCGGCGTTATCGGTGATCTCCACATGCTCCAACTGCGCGCCGTCATCTTCTACCACGTCTATTTCCACAACTGGTTCCGCCGACGGGAATGGTCCGGCGGCGCCCTCAACGACAAGTCCGCCCACCATTGCGACGTCCTGAACTGGTTCGCGCAGTCCGCATGTCGGCGCGTTGCCGCGTTCGGCGGTCAACGGGTCTATAAACCGGACCCCAACGCCCCGGTCCGTTGCGCGGAATGCGATCGCGATTGCCCATATCGCGCCAATCCACGCACGTTCGACTCTCACCCCAAAGGTCAACCCGATTCCTGGGGCCACGAGACCGAGGAACTGTATCGGGGCGACAACTGTGTCTATCTCCCCGGCTCTGACTCTCTGGACCACGTGACCGCCATACTTGAATACGAAAACGGGGTTAAGGCATCCCTCTTCTGGTCGGTTTTCGGCCCCCCCGCCCCCGATGAAGAAACCCTGGAACTCGTGGGTTCCAAGGGACGTCTGATCCTCTATCGCCGCACCGGCACGCTCGACCTGGTCACCGACTACGGCAAACGAAAGGAAACCATCGACTGCCGCACAGAGGACTTCCAGACCTCCCACTTCGGTGCAGACCGGAGCCTGATCCGGGACATGCGCCGCTTCTATGAAGGGGGCGAACCGCCCGTTCGGGCAACTGATGGTTACGAATCGCTTCGCATGGTCCGCGCCATGCAGGAATCCGTGGCAAACGATGGCGCCCTCGTCTCCCTCGCCGATTCTCATCTCTAGGCATCTCGGGCCACGATGCGGTTCGAGTTCGGGGCAAAGCTCACTTCGCGCTATTTCGAAGAGCCACCTGCTCATCTTCGTCCTCTAGGCCAAGATTCACAATGCGGGAAACTGCGTAGAAGAGGATTTGGGCTCTAACACTTGAAAGGAACGCCGCTCATGACTCATCAAAACCTCACCATTCATCTTCCCGATCACCTTCCGATCCGTTTCGAGACGGACGTTCTCGTGGCCGGAGGCGGGCCGGGGGGAATCGGCGCGGCAGTGGCCGCCGCCCGCGAAGGCGCGAAAGTTCTCCTCGTGGAGCACTATGGCTTTCTCGGCGGAATGGCCACGGCGGGCGAGGTCAATCCGTTCATGCCAAACCATTTGGGAGAGGAGTCCCTGGACCAGGGCATTTTCGAGGAATGGCTGGACCGGATGCGGCGTTACGGGGGCGTCCGGCCCCACGGCCGGGTTTTCGATCCGAACGCGGCCCGGCTGGCGGCCGAGGATCTCTGCGTCGAGGCCGGAGTGAGCCTCCTCTACCATCATACTGTGGTTCACGCCGAGACAGAGGGCAGGCAAATCTCGGGGCTGGCGCTCCATGGCAAAGGCGGTTTCGTCGCCGCTCGCGCCGTTCAATACATCGACAGCACCGGCGATGGCGATCTGGCCGCGCTGGCTGGCTGCGACTTTGAATACGGCGCGCCGGACTCCGGCCAGGGCCAGCCCATGACCCTGTGCTTCAAACTCAAACTCGATCCTCATGTCTTCGAGACGGACGCTGAACGCGAGAATCCCTTCCAGGCGCTGCGGTCCCGCATGGCAGAAGTTCAGCAGATTTACCTCAAGGCGCAGGCGGAAGGGCGGATCGATTGTCCACGGGAGAACGTGCTGATTTTCCCGTGCGTGGACGAACTGGCCGTTCATTTCAACCCAACCCGCGTCATCCATCGATCCTCG
>JABMPG010000531.1 GCA_013203855.1 bacterium | reverse complement strand
GTCCCCCCCAGCCGCGCCGCCGTATGCACGACCCCATCGCACCCGTCCATCGCGGCCGCCAGTGCCTCCCGATCCAGAATGTCCTGTCCCGCGCCGAGATCGTACTCGATCACCACCTGACCCGCCGCCGTGGCCGCTGACGCCACCCAGGAGCCGACCCGCCCCTTACTGCCCGTAACCAGAATCCTCATCACAATCCTCCATTGCTCACCATGCAGAGATCACGACAGACCGATCGCCGCAAATACTGGAAAGGCCCCACCTCTATCGAATACTGCCTCGCCCCCGCCGGGTCAAGAGGGAACGCCCCCGCTCCCTGAAAAGATCATCGCGCGGTTTGACGAGAATCTCTCCTTCCGGGTAGGATAACGTGGCCCGCGATGGCAGATAGCGCCCCCGAAGGAGACACCCATGCCGACCGATAGCCCCCGAGAAACCCTCGTCCTGCGGGACGGATGGAGATTCCTCCTCGAAAACGAACCTCCCGCAGGCACCATCGGACAGATCGGCCCATCCGACTGGCGAACTGCCCGCATCCCTACGGCTACACGCCGTTCCGATACGGCCTGACGGATTTGCTCGAGTACGGCGCCGAGAACTGCCTGATCGTCCGCATCAGCAGCCGCGAATCGTGGCGTCGCACCTGCGATCTCCCCTGGTTCATGGGCGAGTTCCGCTAGACTGGTTTCGACTATCTCGGCGAATCGACGGGCTGGCCCTGGCGCGTGTTCCAGGGAGGCGCCCTCGACCTTTGCGGTCTGTCCAAGGACCTCTACTATTCCTATCAATCCCAGTGGACCGACCACCCGATGGCCCACTTCCTGCCGCACTGGACCCATGCCGGCAAGGAAGGCACGGCGATCCCCTCGACCACGATCCCTGTCAGGCAACGTCCCGCCGGGCATTCCGGGGCCTCTGCGTTGCCATCGTGGAATCCACCAGCGAGCCAGGGGAGACCGTGATCCGGGCCTCTGCGCCCCGGACCTGCCGAATGCCGACGAACTGATCCTGGAAGATCGAGACTGACCTCCCTCAGGGGCGCAGGAACTCGAGACGGACCGGGCCGAGAAGTCCCGATTCGATCAGGTTCGAGTCCCCCGCCAGATCGGAGAAATGCCACGTGGCGAAGGAGAAGCGCTTCCGTTTCTTGATCGCCCTGGGGTCGTTCAACCACGGCGGCAGATCCGCCAGCCGGCCGATCGTAAACTTCGAGCCGTCCTCGGCGTACAGAGCGTCTGCCGGCAGATTTTCGTCACCGATGATGCGATTGACCCAACGATTCGCCACGGCCACCTGGAGCGTGTTTGCGCCGGAACGGAGCAGATCACTCACGTCGAGGGCAAAGGGAGACGTCCAGACGATCCCCACGGGCAGTCCGTTCAGCGTCACCTCGGCCACGTCACAGACCTTGCCCAGATCCAGATAGACCGTCTGGCCGGACTGGATTCTCTCCGCGGAAAGATCGAACTGCGCCGTGTACGTGCTGATTCCCGAAAAGTACCGCATGCCGGGATCGGGACTGGTTGTCCACGAGACCAACTGGTCCATCCGGATCGTGTCGGGAGCGCCGCGATCGGGCTGGAACGCGACTTCCCACGGACCCGGCACATTGACAGACGCCAGGATTTCCTTGCTCGCAGCCCTAACGCTCGGGGCGGTCGCCGGGCGGCGGAAGACAACGAAGATGGAGCCGAAGGGGGACAGCTCCAGGGGTAGTTGAACCCGGCCCTCCCGGATCTCGTAACTCGGAGCATCGCAGGTCTGTCCCGTTACCGCATCCCACAGCTCGGGCAGATAGTTCCCAGCGCGGAAATCAGCCTGACACGAAACCTCGTCGCTGCTCTGGTTGGTCAGGAAGTACAGATCGCCCTCGTTCGTGGCGCGATGGATGAAATACACATCCTGAGCCCCGGCGACAAAGTCGGGCCCGATGCCGGCTTTCTCCAGGACCTCCTCGAGGGCCTCGCGGCGTTGAACCCGTCCGCTCCAGAGATAGTCCGCCAACATTTCCCACTCGCTCCCATGGTCGCGCAGTTCCAGCAAGCCGTTGGGACCGACGGGTCTCGCCCCGACGACCAGGGCGCCCTGATCGACCAGCCGCTTCAGTTCGCGCAAGGTGGCGATGTTCGCCCGCCAAGGGGAGAGAAGAACCAGAACACGGCTCGTCCAGCCGCTGGGACGGTGGAAAGCGCCGTCCTCCCAGGTCATCTCGGCCAGGTGGCGCGGATAACAGATCGTGTAATCGTACCCTTCCGGCGACACGAAATACTTCGCCGCCACGCCGTAACCGAACTCGGGATTGCTCATGAAGGAGATGTCCGCCACCGTCTCGCCCTGCTGAAGCAGAAACTGGCACCGCGCCAGGTAATCCATCCAGGGCTTCGCGAAGGGCCACCAGGTGTTGAGCCGCCCGAAGTGGGTCCCGTAGCGGCCAAGGGTGAAGCCGGGAGCAATCCCCTCATAGGGCTGGTGGATATAGGTGTGGAAGATGAAACGGTTTATGCCAGCGGTGAAGGCGAGGTCGCCCGGTGCCTTCATCGTGGCGGGGGTGGCGAGCCAGCGGCCCTCTTCCGGTCGCGCCGTAAAGGCCTCGGCGCCGACAATGGGTTTTCCCAGCAACTGGGCGACGGAAGCAACCTGTTTGAGCCGGACGACCCGATTCCCGCCGTCTCTCGGCATCCAGAACTCGTTCATGGGGACATCGACGCGCTCGTTGCAGATCAGCGGATCGAGGGGGCCGCCTTGGGCTTCAGCGTAAACTTTCAGGCCGTGTTCGTGGGCCAAACGCTGCATCGTGCCGAAGTATTCGTCCAATATCAGTTCCCGGGTAACGCTCCGGAAGTCGCGCAGAAACGCCTCGGACTCCTCGCGGGAAGCGATGGTACGCCCCGTCAGTGCGGGTATGAACGGAACCATGTCGTAGCCCTTCAGCCGCTCGAACTTCTCGGGCATGGTATCTGTCCAGTTCTGGAACCCGGCCTCGAAACTGTCGAAGAGGATGCCGGCGAAGGTTTCCCCGGCGAGAGGGCCCGCATCGCGGATGATCCGGCCCAGGGCACGCCCGAACTGAAAAGTGGCCGCGTCCGCGTCGAACTTGTCGCACTCCAGGCCGTGCGCCTCGGGTTGAACGGGATGGTTCTTGGCCCCGGTCGTGGTGAACCCGAAGCGCAGAATTGTCCAGCGCCCCTTGGGGATCGGCGCGTGAAGAACGCCGTCGGAATTCACCGACGCGGTCAGATCAAGAACCTGCTCGGGTGCGATTGGCTCGTTATCTGCCAGACGGATCGGGGTCGGCGAGGTCGGTCGCTCGAGCCGCTTAAGTTCCTCCTCTGGCACAGGCGCGGGGCCGTTCGCAGGAACGGCCAGAACAAGAGCGTCACGGTAGAAACCCTCACGCGAAGGAGGCTCGGGAAGAGTCACGGTAACGTCGCCGCCCTCGACTTCCATCTCGCTCCAGACGTATTGCTTCATCGATCGGTCCGGCGTGATCCACGGCCCCGCGCTGGCCGACCAGCCCGGCGCATTGGCGATGTCGAGTTCGAGGTCCAACTCGTGGGCCGTGCGCATCGCGTACTGCACATGCTCATACCAGGCGTCCGTCCCGTAGCGCACGGGACCCGGGGGAAGATAGATCTCCACGTCAAGGATTTGAGCCCCCGCAATGCCGACCCGCTTCATATCCTCCAGATCGGCGCGGATACCTTCCTTGGTGATGTTCCCATTGATCCAGTGCCACCAGGCCAGGGGATGGGCCTGCTTGGGCGGTCGAGCGAAGCCGGCTTCCAGCGGGGTGGCGGCGTGAGTATTCAGGATGGCTCCGGCTAGAATCAGGGTCAGCATAAGTCTCCGCATTTCTTTGTCTCCTGTCAGATGATCCTACTCGGTGCCATGTTCCATCCACACCGGCATGGCAGCAAACCACGCGGCCGCTGCAACCATCATTCCGATCTTGACCACGCCGAGCTCGAGAAGACCCATCGCCAACAGAGCCGCCGGCAGGATGGTGCCCAGAAAGGCGAGCCCGGAGACGATCTTTGCGAATTGCTTCATGGTCTTCCTCCTGTCTCCGCGAAGGTGGGTACTCGCTGTTTCTGATAGATCCGACTCAGGCCAAGATAGAGGCCTGCTGCCACCCCGGCAGACTGACGAAAAAGATCTGCATACTCCCGCACAATACCGGCCACGTGCAGATCCCCAACGTGAGAAACCACGCCAGTGCCGCCGCCCAGTTCCAGCCGATATCGGAGGCCTCGGCGTAATGGGGACGCAGCCCCGCCTCCTTGAGCAGCCAGAAATCGACGAATACCACCGCGCCGATCGGCATCACGATCATGCCATAGAAGGCGACGAATCCCAGCAATTTCATCGCGATGGCAGGGAACATGCCGGCCAGCGTCGCGACGGCGCCCGAAGCCACGCCGTACCAGGAGTGTTTCGCGTATCGCAGCACCGAGAGATCCGACATGCCGACGTGCATGGCCATGTTGCAGAACCACGCGAAGAAGCACACGTGCCAGAATGTGAACTTCACCTGGTCGGGCAAAGGATCTCCGCCCTTCCACAGGTGGGTCTGGGCCAGTTGCCAGAGATCGCCGACCGAATGAAGCGGAGCGCCGATTTTCTTCTTCCACTACACCCTCGACGGGAAAGGCGGGTTCCGTTTCGGCCGACGAACGTTCGAGATCGGACTGGAACAGGGCATTCTCTTCCGCATGCCGTCGGATACTGCCTACTGGCTGCCCGAGCATGTCCAAAGGAGAACGTCCGTGAAGAGTCACCTTCGCCTTTCCGCTGCGCCAGTCTGATCTTCCGTTTCCTGATGACCCAGTGACAGGCCGTTCGCCTTGACGACCTGGCCCGGGAAGCCGGGCTCTCGAAATATCACTGCGTTCGAATCTTCCGCGATGCCACGGGACAGACCCCGGTGGCCGCACTCCGGGAGCGACGGATGCAAGCCGCGCGGGAACTTCTCGTCTTCACCGACCTGCCCATCAAGCACATCGCCCGGCAGGTGGGCTACAGCGACTGCAACTATTTCACCCACTCCTACCGTCGATGGCGCGGCAGGTCCCCGGGCGGGATCGCCGAAGCCAGGCAACAAAGATCGCGGACTGAGGACCGCCGTTCGAGTCGATTGCCAAGCCCGATCCCTCGGTGTTACTCTTCGCTTGTGCATCCCCCCATCCCAAGGGCCAACGGAATACCCTCGGGGGAACGCCGACTCTCGATATCCGAGAAGGAGCAAACCCATGCGAAAGATCTCCTGCCTGTTCCTCCTGGCGCTGAGCATTCTCGCCAGTCCCGTCGCCCTCGGTGACGACCTGGCCGCCGGTTTCCAGAACCCGCCCGACTCGGCCCGCCCCCACGTCTGGTGGCACTGGATGAACGGCAACGTGACCCGGGAAGGGATCACCGCCGACCTCGAAGCCATGAAACGCGTGGGCATCGGAGGCGCGCAGATCTTCAACGTCAACCAAGGTATTCCGGCGGGGCCCATCGTTTACATGAGCCCGGAGTGGCGCGAGATGACCCTCTACGCCGCAAAGGAAGCCAACCGCCTGGGCCTGGAGCTCTGCATCCACAACTGCTCGGGCTGGTCCAGCAGCGGCGGCCCGTGGATCACCCCCGACCACGCCATGCAAAAAGTGGTCATGAGCGAAACGAAGGTCGTGGGCCCGCGCGAACTCGACATGGCGCTTCCTCAGCCCCCCGCCAACCTCGACTTCTATCGCGACATCGCCGTGCTGGCCTTCCCCCCGCCCGGGGGCGAGGCGGTGGATATCCAGAGCTACGCGCCGCGTCTGACATCTTTCGCCGGCCCCGTCGACGCGGCCAGACTTATGGACAATCAGACCGATACCTTCGTCACCCTTCCCCTGCCCGAGAAGGGTAAGCCGCAATACCTTCAGTTCGAGTTTGACAAGCCTTTCCTCACGCGACTGGTCACGATCGTCCCCATGCCCGGAACGAACCATATCGACGGCGCGATCCAGATCTCGGACGACGGACGCACCTTTCGCACGATTCGGCTCTTCAACTTCCCGCGTCTGGAATCCCGCACGCTCATCATGTCGCTCGATCCCGAGGTGTGCGCACGCTTCTATCGCATCACTTTCGATCACGCCGGGGACAAGGCCCGCTGCCTCGCCATTGCCGACATCGAGCTCTGCCCCCGCCTCTCGATCGACAACCTTCGAGTCAAGGCCGCCTTCGACACCGGCGAGGTCGGAGCCCCCACTTGGGGCCCGCCCGCCCCGGAAATGTCCGTCCCCCATCGGAAGATCCTCGACCTGACCGCCGCCATGACGCCTGACGGCCATCTCACTTGGGACGTACCCGACGGCGAGTGGGTCGTTCAGCGCTTCGGCTATACCCCCACCGGCCGGAAGAACCATCCCGCCGCTGAAGGAGGTCTCGGCCTAGAGTGCGACAAGCTCAGCCGCACCGGACTCGACCAGCACTGGACCCAGGGCCAGATGCAGGTCCTCATCGACACGCTGGGCCCGCTGGTCGGAAATACTCTCAACAACGTGCTCATCGACAGCTACGAGGTGGGCGCGCAGAACTGGACGGCAGCCTTTCGCAAAGAGTTCAGGAAACGCCGGGGCTACGACCTCCTGCCCTACCTCCCCACCCTCGGCGGCCGCGTCGTTGACTCGCCCGAGATCGCCGAGCGCTTCCTGTGGGATTTCCGCCGCACGATCGCCGATCTTTTCGCCGACAATTATTTCGGCTACTTCGTCGAGCTCTGCCACGACAAGGGCATGCAGGCCTCCATCGAGCCCTACAGCGGTCCCTTTGAGGGAATGCAGTCGGGCGCTCTCGCCGATATCCCCATGGGCGAGTTCTGGGTGGGCAGTTCCGGCGTCGGAGACAGCACGCGGCTGGCCGCCTCCCTGGGACACACCTACGGACATCGCGTCATCGGTGCCGAGTCCTTCACCGCCATTCCCGATCTGGGACGCTGGCAGAACGATCCCTGGTCGCTCAAAGCCGTGGGGGATGCCGTTTATTGTGGCGGCGTGAACCGCTTCGTCGTCCACCGTTACGCTATGCAACCCTGGCAGGACCAGTTCCCCGGCATGACCATGGGCCAGTGGGGCACTCATTTCGAACGTACCAACACCTGGTGGGAACAGAGTCGCGCTTGGGTCGAGTATTGCACTCGCTGTCAGTATCTCCTGCAATCCGGCCAATTCAATGCCGACGTGGCCTACTTCCTCGGCGAGGACGCGCCCCGCACGTTCCCCAGCGGCCAATTCAAACCGAGTCTCCCGGCCGGTTACGGTTACGACGGCATCGGCGCGGACATTCTCATGAATCACACCCGGGTCCAGAACGGCCGTCTGGTTCTCGATAGCGGCATGACCTACCGTGTGCTCGTGCTGCCCACCAGCGCGATGATGACGCCTGTCTTGCTGGCGAAGATCAAAGACCTGGTCGAGACCGGCGCCGTGGTTGTTGGTCCCAAGACAACCGGTTCGCCCAGCCTGGAGGATTATCCCCGCTGCGATGAACGGGTTAGACAACTCGCCGATGCCCTCTGGGGTCCGGGCGAGCAACCGGTCATTGAACGCTCTGTCGGTCGGGGTGAGGTAATCGCCGGCAAGTCGCTGGAGGAGATTTTCGACGAGATGGGCGTCCAGCCCGATTTCGAAACGATCAAGCCGAAGAACACGCCCGTGGTTTTCATTCATCGCATGATCGACGACGCCGAGGTGTATTTCATCGCCAACCATGGGACCGGTTTCACGGATGTCCAATGCGCCTTTCGCGTTGTTGGACGGCTTCCCGAACTCTGGCATCCCGATACAGGTCACATGGAGGCCGCGCCTTTCTACGAAGAGAAAGACGGTCGCACCTTTGTGAATCTGCGCCTGGATCCGGCGGGTTCCGTCTTCGTCGTTTTTCGGGAAAAGGCCGCGGACGTCCTCCACGCTGTTGATGTCCGTCAGGTCGATGCGACGTCGAAACAGCCAACCCAGAACCTGTTAGTCACCCAAGCGATCTATGAAGCGCAGGACGGCGCCGGCTCTCTCGATATCACCGCCCGGGTTGCCGCCCTTTTCGCCGAGGGCGCCCAGGTTATCCAGGTCAACAACGAACTGGCCGGCAAGGACCCGACGCCGATGCACGTCAAGCAACTCCACGTGGAGTACACGCTCGACGGCAAGCCGGGAACGGTGACCATCCGCGAAAACGGCATGCTGGAACTCCCACCGAAGGAAAGCGCACATTGGGGACAGTTCCCGCCCTTCGAACTGGAAGCGACTCAGCCGGATCGCCTCCAGCTCACGGCCTGGCAGGATGGCGCATTCGCGGTAGAGACCAACACGGGCAAAGAAGTGCGCCTCACGGCCCACGATGTACCCGAGCCGCTGGAAGTGGGCGGTCCCTGGTGGGTGGCATTCCCGCCGAACTGGGGCGCCCCGGCCCGGGTCACGCTGGAGGAACTCATCTCCTGGACCGACCACCCCGACACCGGCGTGAAATACTTCTCCGGTACGGCGACCTACACGAAGGAGCTGCAAATCCCGGCCGAATGGCTCGCGTCCGACATGACTCTCGCGCTGTACCTGGGACGGGTCAAGAACCTGGCCGAGGTTCACCTCAATGGCCACGACCTGGGAATCCTCTGGAAGCCGCCCTTCCGCGTGGACCTGACCGGCGTGGCCCGGACGGGTGCGAACACGCTCGAGGTCAAGATCACCAACCTCTGGTGCAATCGCCTCATCGGTGACGAGCAATTCCCCCAAGACTGCGAGTGGAACGGCAAGTCACTCAAGGAATGGCCGGCCTGGCTGGTCAAGGGCGAGCCCCGCACCTCGGGACGGTTCACCTTCACCACTTGGCATCACTTCGAGAAAGACTCGCCGCTCTACGAATCTGGCCTCGTGGGTCCCGTGGTCTTGCGCGCGGCGCGCCGGGTCGCTACTGAGCTGCCCCGCTGATCGTGACGCCTCCTCGGGAACAGGATACGCCTCCCTCGGAAACAGTTGGCGCCAGCGGGTTTGTGCGGTGTCCAGACCGTCCTGGCGGTCCCTACCAAGAACTCCGTCCACGTTGAAATTACTGGACTTCCATGATCGACGTGAATCCACCAGAAACCGTCCTTGACGATGGCCAGTCCGTCCGGAAAACGATGCCTTTCCGGTTGGATCTCGTCACTCAGGCAACTCCTCGCTTTCCTACGGCTCCTGGCCGCCCCACG
>JABMPG010000530.1 GCA_013203855.1 bacterium | reverse complement strand
GCCGAGATCGGCGCCTGGGCACGGAAACGCAGCCACGAGTTAACCTGCACGCGCCTCTGTGCCGGAGAGCCGCCTCCGCCGCTCGCGGCCTTTGACCTCTTGCTCATCATGGGCGGCGCCATGAACATCCACGAGCACGAGAAGCATCCATGGCTGGTCGAGGAAAAGGCGCTGATCCGCCGCGCGATCGATTCCAACAAGGCGCTCCTGGGCATTTGTCTCGGCGCTCAGCTCCTGGCCGACGTTCTCGGGGGGACGGTGACGCGGAACCTCCACAAGGAGATCGGCTGGCATCCCATTCGCCTGGCCGAGGAGGCGCTGGATCATCCCTTCCTGACTGGATGGCCGCGCGAGCTGACCGTCTTCCACTGGCATGGTGACACCTTCTCGCCGCCGCCCCATTCCGTCTCCATCGGGTCGAGCGCCGCCTGCGCCAACCAGGGATTCATTTACGACGACCGGGTCGTGGGGCTCCAGTTTCATCTGGAGTATCAGACCCAAAGCATCGAGGCCATGCTCGAGAACTGCAAAAACGAACTCGTCCCGGGGCCGTGGATCCAGTCGCCGGAGGAGATCCGAGCGGGGTGCGCACGTATTCCGGAGTTGCACGGCTTGCTCTATTCGATGCTCGAGGGACTGGAAGACCGGGTGGCGGGACTGGATTGATGGTCGGCGGAGTGCTGGGGCCTCGACCGGTGAGGGCGACGGTCGCGCTTTTCCCTGTTTTCCTTGCGCCGTGTGTTGACCTCTGATAGGAATGAGCGGGTAAGTCGCCGGAGCGTGAGAAAAGATGAAATGGGTGAATCCGGCGGGGTTTCATGCCCTCTGCACGAGAAAGGATCCAGCCCGGCCTTCAGACGTTCCGAGAGGCCTTTTCCCCGGCGTGGTTCTTGACCCGGGACAACTCCCATGCTTCTCATCGTCATCATCGCTAGCGTCAGTCTGGTCACCTCTTTCTTCTGCTCCACTCTGGAAGCCTGCATGTATTCGGTCAGCCGCAGCCGCATCGAGACCCTGCGGCGTAGCGGCCATCCGCGGGGACGGCATCTCTCCCACGTCCGGCAGCACATCGAAGAATCCATCGCCGCCATTCTGACGGTCAACACGGTCGCCAATACCTTGGGCGCGGCATGGGCTGGCGCACTGGTGAATAAGATCTACGGCGAGATGTGGCTGACCGTTTTCTCGGCCATCTTCGTCGCGGCCATTCTCTTTTTCGCCGAGATTATTCCGAAATCCCTTGGGGTGCGTTTTGCCAACACCATTGCCCCCGTTCTGGCCCTGCCCCTTCGGGTGATGATCCTGGCCCTGTATCCGATCATTCGCTTGTGTGTCTTGTTCACGCGAATCTGGGGCAAGGGCGCCCGCATTAGCCATGGCACTGAAGAGGACATTATCAGCCTGGCGCAACTCGTGGAAAAAACCGGCGCTATCCATCCCCACGAGGCCCTCTGGGTTGCCAACGCCCTGCGCCTGGACGCCATGAGCGCCTACGACCTGATGACGCCCAGCCCCGTCGTGGCCCGAGTGTCCGCCCCCCTCACCCTGCGCGACACCAAGATGAACGCCGATCACTGGCGTTTCAGCCGGCTCCCCGTCTGTTCCGAGGACGATCCGGACAAGATCCTTGGCATCCTGCACCGCCGTGACGTGTTTGACGCCCTAGCCCGAGACGAGTTCGACAAGACCTACGCCGATCTCATGCACAAGGTTGAGTTCGTGGACGAGAATCTGCCTGCCCACAAGTTGCTCGACTTGTTCCTGATGAGACGCCGCCACCTGTTCTGCGTCCGGAACGACGCCGGATTCTTCACCGGGGTCGTCACCCTCGAGGATGTTCTCGAGTGCCTGCTCGGCCGTGAAATCGTTGATGAAACCGATCTTCACGAAGACATGCAGGCCTACGCACGACGCCGACGCGAGGCGCTTCTCGACGCGAGCCCGCGCCTGGAGCAGGAGAGAAATGAGAAAGAACTCTGAGGATATTCGGCAATCCTTTTTCCCCCAAACCGCAATCTCACTCCCCCCAGTAGAAACCGCAAAACACGAACTTTTCCTCCGCCCTTTTCCCTTGCGCCGCCCCGGAGGGTATGATAGTTATTTGCGCGATAGAACCTCGCGGGCCATGCCGCCGGAAACCGCCTTTGGGCGGTGGAAGAGGGTGAAAATCCCTCGCGGTTGCGCCGCTGTGACCGGGGACGAAATCCCGCGGAAAGCCACTGCCCATCTGGGCGGGAAGGCGTCGGGAGACTAGGACGATCCGGGAGCCAGAAAACGGCCGACGGCATGCTTCACGGTTCACTTCTCCGCAAAAGGGAAAGTGAAGAATGCTCGTTGCCGCCCAAAAGAACTCTGCGTCTCATCCCGCTTCCGCGGGAGGGGCGCTTTTTTTGTTTCTTTTGGCCCGGCGCGGAGACCACCCCACATCGTCCGGTTTCCCGCGCCCGGCCGCCCAGGAGTAACACCATGCTGAACCGCCGTACCCCCCTGTTGTCCATCTGGATCCTCTCCATCTGTCTCATGTTGACCGCCCCGGCCCCGGGCCAGTTCCAGACCGTCGTCGAGGACGATTTCTCGACCCACCCCGTGACCTATGGCGACTGGACCATCGAGGCCCTGAAAAGCGTGAGCACGCTACCGCACTATCCCGCCCTTATCGGGTGGGACTCGGCGAACCAAAACATCTCGGCCATCTGGGACGCGGGCAAGCCGAGCAGCGTCTATGGCGTGAATCTCGGCCGCACCGTCACCCAGGCGGACGATTTCGCCTTCGCTTTCTCCTTTACCCTCGAGAACGTCAACAACCCCTCCATGCAGTATTTTGAGATCGCGGTTGGACTGGACGATTCACTCTCCACCCGCACGCGTTGCTTCGACCGCAGCGGGAAGGACTTCATGGACCCGAAAGACCCGCGCCGCAGCAAGAACATCGCGGAATGGGCCTGGGTGCCGACCTATGACTGGGGCTTCGGGCCGTCGTCCTATATGATTCCTACCGTGTGCCCCGATCCCGGCGAAGAGGGCGACGTCTTTCGTAATCATCTCGGCATGGTTCTGAGCACGACGGCGCTACAGCCCAGCCACGTGTACCGGGTCCATCAGATCTACAACGCCGCCGCACACACCTTCACCCTTACCATGCTCGACAATGGCGTGCCCATCACAACCGAAGATGTCTCCACCGACGTGGCGCTCGAATCAGGCGACGTTTTCACCATGGATCGCTTCACGATCAAGTCCTATCACAACCGCTACAATTTCGACGATTGGGTGATCGAGGGAACCGTCGACGATGTTCAGGTGTGGGTAAACGGCGAGGAGATCGTGAACGAAGATTTCACCGCGAATCCCGGCTGGAGTTATGTGGGACTGCGCGATTACGGCCTGCCCCAAAAAGACCTGGTGTCCTACGACGCCGCCGGCGAGCGCGTGGAATTCACTTGGGACGCCCTGCGCCCCTCCACCGCATTGAGCTATCCGACCCCGCAGGACGTGACGGATCGGGATTCCTTCACCTTCGAGTTCGATCTTGAATTGACGGACATCAACGTGAACGGGGACTATTTCGAGATCTCGGTCGGCCTGCACAACGCCGGTGACCATCTCTTCGACCGTAGCGGCAAGGATTTCTACGACGCGGGCGACCCGACCCGGTGCAAGAACATCGCGGACTGGACCTGGGTGCCTTCCTACGACTGGGGCTACGGGCCGGATTCGTACATAGCGCCGACCCTCTGCCCCGATCCCGGCCAGGAAGGCGATATCTTCCTGAACCATTTCGGGCTGGTTCTCACGAAAACGGAACTGCAGACCGGCGTTCTCTATCACGTTCGCCAGGCCTATGACCCCGCCACCCGCGAGATGACCTTGACCATGACCGCCGACGGACAGCTCGTCACGACCGAGGATGTGACCACCTCTGTGGAGGTCCCGGATGACAACCACTTCACCCTCAACCGCTTCGGGCCGGTCTCGTACTATAACCGCTTCGCCTACGTGCCGGGGGACTGGCAGGTGACCGGGTACATCGACAACGTTCGGCTCGATATCTTCAAATATCCGGGCATGGCCGCCGCCGGAACCTGGGAGATGTACGACTGATTGCCTGTCTCGTGCCGGTCTTGAACGAGAATGACGGAAAAGCGTGGGAGCGGCGCCTTCGATGACCATGCCTCCCAGAAATATCCTCCGTTCTGTGCCAGATATGCCAGAAGGGAAATGGCGCTGAAAGTGCCAAGACACGCAGCCCAAGACAACGTCTTGGGCTAGCGGGTTGGTAACCATCGTAGCCCTGAAGAGGCGCGGGAATTCCGCCGCCCCTTCAGGGCTATCGAATTATTGGGAGGCTTCACCCAGGGCGGCGCTTCGATTTTCCTGGGCTTTGCACCATCGCGCTATCAGATCTATCCGAGAAACTATGCACCCAGGAATCTTTTTCTTCTCAGCCCGGTCGTTTTCCGGCGCACAGGTCTTCGAGGACCGGGTGGGCGAGTTCGCGACCGATCTCGTGCCATGTCTCGACGGAACCCTTCTCCTCCAGATCGGGCCTGAAGCCGAAGTCGAGATAGAGCCGGATGGCACCGAGACGCTTGGACTGAGTGTCGAGATAGCAGCGGGTATGCCACTCTGTCATGCGTCGGAGAGCGTATGCCAGGCCAGCCCTTGCCAGACCGCGTCGTCGATAGGCGGGACGCGTGGCGACCCAGTGGATCCGGCCCCAGTCGCCTTCTCGAAAATCGAGATTGAACCAGGCGCCGATGCATCCCGCGCCTTCTCCCTCAGGGCCGATGATGAGAAAGCAGCGTTTGGTGATTTCTTCGGCGTTGTCGCCATAGGCCTCACCAAAGACGGCAGGAACGATCTTGCGAAAGGGTTCGCTATCTTTCTGGATAGCCACCCACACGTCGATTTCATCCATCCGCATCGGGCGAATCGAAAATCCGGCCGAAAAGGTTGGACGGGGGATCTCCTGGAGATGGGGACGGACCATGGTGACCGGTTTCCCTTCGAGGGCGGGCACGCTCGACGGATCATCCGGGGTGAGGAAGGCACGGGTGCGGATCATGGCAAAATCCTTTCACATTGACGACATCGGGCGATGGTGTCTAAAATGAGCGCAACGAGCGGGTTGTGGGGCCGAGAATTCGGAACAGGGCTAGCCTGCCCGTTCTTTCTACGAAGTACAAACCGGGGAGTCAAGGAGGAAAAGTGATGAGATGGTATCTTCGCGGGGGAATCAGGGCGTGCATGGTGGTCGCCCTCTCAATCACAGGCATCGCCTTGGCTACGGCCGGAGCCCCGGTGGATACGTGCGAGGAAGGCGCGGAATGGGAGATTACCAGCCAGACCCTGCTCGCTGAGAATATCTACGAGTGCGCCTTCGACAGCATCGCGCTGGCGAAAGAGATGAAGTTCTCCGTCCTCTTTCCGACGGGCTACACGCCTGATGGCCCCGCTTTCCCGGTTGTCTATCTTCTGCACGGCGCCGGACGCACGCACCTGAGCCTCATCGATGACGACGTCACCCGGCCGCTCCTCCAGGCCGCCTCCTTCGTCACCGTCATGCCGAATGGCGGGACGAACTGGTGGATCGACAGCCACGTCGTGGCCACCCACCGCTATCAGAGTTTCATCACCGAGACGATCCAGGTGGCCGAGGACAACTTCAACGTGAAACTGAACCCCGAAGGGCGCGGCCTGGCCGGCTGGTCCATGGGCGGGTTCGGGCTTTTCTCCTATGCCGTCAGATACCCCGGCAAATTCAGCGTCATGACCCCCATTATCGGCGTCCTCGACTTCCCCAACGATGAGTACGCCACGGAGTGGAACCACAGCGTGCCCAGTTTCTTCGGCGCGACCATCGGGGAGCAGGAGCAGTATAATCCGTTCCCGCACATCGAACAGATCCGGGGCATGAAAATCCTCCATATCACCAGCCCGACCGCCTTCGACTTCCAGATGAACAACGCCTTCGACCAGCGCCTGACCCAGCTGGGCATCGGACACACATACAACGGCACGATGATCGGCGGTCATTCCTTCACGTTGGTCCAGAACAGCATCCCCCAGGTTGTCGCCTTCCAGGAGCAGTATCTCGAGCCACGGAAACCGGAGAGCCTGGCTGCGGCCAATGAGGATTGGCTCGGCTTGCAGTAAGCCACAGAGAACCCTCTTCTCAATCTCTCGGGGCAGGATGGCTGCCTCAGGAGAAAAGCCCAAGCACGGCTTGCGCGCGGCAAAACACCGCCTCGATAGCTCGACAGATGCCCTCGGTCTATCCGTTTCGGTGAAGGACGAAATCGGTGGAGACAATCCGCATCCCGAGATCGGCGTAACATTTCAGAGCCGCATAGTTGTTGTGGCTCGTGCGCAGCTCAATCTGATCGAATTCGGTCGACAGTCGGCCCAAGGTCTCTGAGATCAGCCTCCGGCCGAGCCCCGCGCCGCGAGCATTCGCGTCGATACACACGAAATCCAGAATCACCAGCCGGGTTCCCATGCGCTCGTTCAGGCTCTTCGGAGTCAGATAGAGGATGAAACCCACCGGCTCCCCCTGCCGCTCGAGAATATAGACATGAGAGGCCAAGCCTGAACAACACCGCTCCACCCACGCGCCGAAGAGCCGGTCGGTTCCGTCCTTAGACAAGTGGGGGTCGTTGTAGTAGTGGTTGTGTGGATGGGACGTGGCCACCATACCCATGAGGGTCGGCAGATCGGAATCGCGATAGGAGCGGACCGCCATGTCGGGATCGATTGCCGGAGGGGCTCCGCCAGCGATGGGGCCGCTCATCTTCACCGACACGTCCACAAGATTGAAGCCCCGGGAGGCTAGCGCTCGCTGAGCCGCGAACTCCGAGCCGTCGACCCGCGTGATGAGATGGTTGAAACCGGCGATCCGGGCCGTGTCGAGAAGCTGGTCGAGGAGATCATCTCGCAGGCCGTCGTCCGCCGCGTTGGTGAGAAACGGGGCGATTCGCCCGAAGGACAAGTCGTAGAATCTCGAATGCCAGTCGTCCGCACTCAGCG